>JALYLU010000519.1 GCA_030774075.1 Actinomycetota bacterium
GAGTCGCTCATCGCAGGCGGTCCGTTTCGCACACTGGTGTTCTCCGGCGGCGTCGGCGAATACATCAATGGTTCGGAGGAAGCCGAGTTCGGCGACCTCGGCGTGATGTTGGGCCGTGCGATCGTGCGCCGACTCGGAGCATTCGAGGTGCTGCGGCCGACCGAATCGATCCGCGCCACGTGCATCGGCGCAGCGCAGTACAGCGTTCAGGTCAGCGGGGACACGCTGTTCCTGACGGACCCCGGCCTGTTGCCGCTGCGCGACCTTGCCGCCGTCGCCGTCTATCCCGAGACCGCGAGCGCGCCCGCGATCGCAGACGAAATCCGCCGCGGTATCGCTCGCCTCGACCGCGAAGATGGTCGTTTCGCACTCGCGGTTCGCTGGCGCCACGGATCCTCGTACCCCGCGCTGCGCGAGCTGTGCGCCGGCATCGCCGACGGAACACGGGACCTTCTCGGATTGCACGCCCCGCTCGTCGTGGTCCTGGACGCCGATCTCGCTGGGATCGTCGGCCAGATGCTGCGCGACGAACTTGACGTGCGCGCGGCGGTGATCTGCGTCGATCAGATCGCCCTGTCCGACCTCGACTTCATCGACATCGGCGCCGTCGTCGCCGAGAGGTCTGTCGTCCCGGTAGTTGTGAAGAGTCTGGTGTTCTCCGAGCGCTGAGCAAGCCCTTGTATCGGGAGTCGCCTCGCTAGTTATGACCTCAGGTGAGAGCGTGCGCTCCGTGGACCAGTTACAGAATCTCGAAGCGCGTTGGCATGCCTCGACGCTCAAGATCCGAAGCCGCTAGCCGGACGGTGTTGCCGACCTGATCCACCAGGAGGAAGTCTTCAAGTGTCCACCTGCCCCGCTCCGAGTAACGCGGAATCCGAACAGTGTCTGAGAAGATTCCCTCGTTCGCGGTTCCTTCAACGAGGTTTCCGTGCGCGGTAAACACTGCCGTCACGAACTGCGCCCCACTCGGGCTCCTGAATCGCGCCTGCGAGGGCGAAGACGTGTAACCGGCGCCAGCCAGACCCGAAAGCTCGTCACGAAGCTTCGCGGCCATAACCACCTGGCCATCTTCGTCAATGACCCTCAAACTCTCTGGCGCGATTGAGAACTCGAGGAGTTCAGGAGGACTCGTGTCGCTGAGTCCTGCACGCGACTCACGGCGCACGCGGTCTCGGAGGATTGCAGACAACCCTTCAACTGCGGTCGCCGGCTGGACGTCATAGAACAACGCAAAGTTGACTGCGACAATCATGTCCTGGTCGCGAGCCTCGGGCGTCCTAAACGGCTCACGGCCTATGACCTTCTTGTACTTGTCCACATACAGTTGAAGCACGTCAGGGCGAAGTATCCGGTCGACCTCGGTCACAGTGGACTCGCGCTTGTTGATGAAGGCGTGCTCGGCAAAACGTCGACGTGCGTACGCGCGAGTTCTTTCGTTGCCCGGGAACCCAAACCGCCGAGTTATTGCTGAGTCGACGTCGGTGGAGTCACGAACGGGAAGAATCACCTCGGCTAAGGGCAGTTTCGGTGTGCCGCTCGAGTCGCCGGCCTGTTCGACGCGCTGGGTTTCCGCTGTCGTCGAGAGACGCGCCAGTTCATCCGTGAGGTACTGCGCGTTGACCGAATTCACGGCGAGTTGGGCGCCCAAGATGTAGAACGCCCGCTGGAGGCTTGGGGGTAACTTCACGCCGGACCGCGCAAGTTCATACCGCGGATGGTCGAGTTCTCCCCAGGCTTCTTCAAAGATCGTCCGCACTTGAATCTCGACCCGGAGCCCTTTGAGCGTAGCTGGAGCCGCCGTCGCAGGACCAAGCTCGACCACATAGTGATTCGAGGCGTAACCGCTGTACTGGAGATCCACGCCCGAATCGTCGCGATCCTTCGGATCCAGTGGGATGTCGAACGTCTTCTTCTGAATCGGGTCGCGAACAAACCTTAGTCGTGACTCATCAACCAAGGACCGGATGAGCTGGTCCACTTTGGCGACCGCGGAAGGTATTAAGCACACGACCCGCAGTCCGACGAGGTCATCGATGTGGCTCGCGAAGTTGTCCACGGTGATGTGGTCGGTATCGCTCGCACGGTCCTTGTTGTGCTGGTCGATCTTCTCAATCAGCCGCGCTTCCTTCTTCGGTCGGACCCGGATCGTGTAAATCGTCCCCTCCGAAAGCGTCTGATCGTTTTCGACCAACGCACGGACGACGTCCGCCACGCGGGCGTAGTTGTCGCGCTCCTTCAAATAGGCGAGCGTGACTTGGTCTCGCGCGGCCTGTTCCACGGGATGAGCCTAGATAAGCCCTGTTATACGAGCAAAGTCGGGAAGCCCAGCGGGCCCAGCAAAGTCAACTTACTTGGGCAAGTCAGTGCGCCAACGTCTTCGGCCTGCGAGTTTTCCTACTGCGAAGACTCGAACCACCTAGACATCGCTGAGGTCTTCGACGGTCGACTCAGTGACTTCGATCGAACCTGCACCCGCTTCCACAACGTCAAGGAAAATCACAAGGTTCGTCCCAGGACGGCGGTACGAAGGGACAAGCAGCCCGTCGTGCTCGAGCCAGGCCGCAGCACCCCCGATTACACGAGAGGCAACGGCTGTGCTTTCGTCAATGGCCCCGACAATCGCACCAATCCGCTTGAGCACGTCATTGTCGCGAAGATCGAGGACTCGCGGGAGCGTAGCGACTATCCGGTGGCGCAGGTGCTGTCGAAGGCGCCGGGCGGCGACCTCGGTCAGGCGATGGCGAGCTTCTGCATGGGCGGTGTCCGCTTCGAGGCTCGTGTAGATGGTTGACACGCCGCGGGGATTCCAGCGTGCGGCTTCTGTTGTAGGGGCGAGTGGATGCGCGAGACTGGGAAGGATCCGAAAGACCTCGCCCTCCCACTTCAACGGCTGGAGCTCACCGATAAGCTCTAGCGCGTGTCGTGGCGGAGTGAACTCCACGGGTCGCTCGTGAATTCTAGATATACGCTCCGGTACTCAGTTGATCGACGAGCTCAACAACAGGTTCGACTTCGCCACGGCGGATCAAATCAACCGGTCGCTGATTGCCCAAGCGTGGATGCCGCTCGTATAGCCATAGATTGACGTCTTCCGGCTCAAACACAGTCGAGAGTCTCTCGGTAATCCAATGCAGATCGAGGAGTTTCTCTCTTTGATCCGTGGGCGGCGCCGAACCGCGCTTCCACCGCCAAAGCGTCTGACTGCTAACCGCGAGCGCGTCCGCGATCTCGCGCTCATTGAGCCGAGCACGGCTCTTGATGTCGGCGATTCTCGCTGGCACGCCAACCATGCGCGGGCGAGGGGCCCGAGCGGCGCTAGCCAACGATGTGCGGACGGCGCTCCGGGCCACCCGCGTCGCGAGGACGGCGAACCCCAAGGCTGGGCAGGTTGTAGCTCAGCAGAAGCTTCGCTTTTCGAGACGCTTCGAGTGAGTTGCCGAGCGAACTTAGGCGCTGCATCGGACTTCGGAGCGATTCGATGACCGCACTCGCCTGGACCAAGCCACTCACAGCGCGATGCAAGTGCGTCAGAAACTGCTGCGCCCTTCGGTGATCTGGAACCGAGGACAACTGCCCGATCTCCTCGCCCTTCCGATGCAGCGCGTGTCGTCGCGTCTGCCGGAGCGTCTGCGATACGCCGCCACTTACACAGCACACCGAGGTGCACGCATACCGGGATCGGAGGAGCCGATTTGCGAAGAACGCAGGAGCATCTTTGCGAGACAGGTAGCTCAGCAGGTCGGCGATGTAGATGCGCTGCGGGGGGCCGAAACCGTCACCATCCGCTTCCTCTGGAACTGTGCGCAATCCACTGATGTCAAATGCTTCGCCAAGGCCAACGCCGCCTTCAACCCCACCCACAGCACCAAAGGCTGCCAGCGCCGTA
>JALYLU010000520.1 GCA_030774075.1 Actinomycetota bacterium
CGGCATGAAAACCGTCCTCTCAGATCGCCGTAGACGCACGAACAGCAAGACGGTGGCACCAACGGGCGGGCGGATGAGAGGCTTCAACCATCAATCAGCAACCCTCCACGATTTGAGGGGAAGCCCACAACATCGCCAACTGCCGTTCCGACGTCCCGCGCATGACACGAGCATGCCGAACCCGCCACGAGATCGCGAGCACCTACACCAGGTTTTTCAGCACCCTGCTAACGGGACGTGGGACCGCAGCGAGTCTTTCGCGGCAATGTTGAACTCAACGCAACAGAGCCGCTTGCCGAGCTGGGTGGCGAACTCGTCGACGTTGCTCCGGTGCGTCGCGACCGTGCAGTCGGTCAGACGCTCGCGCGGCGCGTGGAGAGTTTCGCTCGGCACAGTTACCTCCTTCGGTGATCTCACGGTGCGGTGGCAGATTGGCGACCCGAACCTACAGCAGGGACGCACGGCGGAATCGGGCACGAAGGAGACCGGTATCTCGGTATATGGTCGCCACGCGAGGAGGCAGTGATGCGGAAGTTCTCAGTGCAACCCACGCTGACGCTGCGAGGTCGGAAGTTCAAGGGTTTGCGGGGTTGGTCCGGAAAGCCGACCCATCCCCCGCTCACCGACTTTCCAGTGGCCGCGTATGTGTTCGCAGCGGTCTTCGACGTCATCGCGATGTTCGGGCGGCACGAAACCTGGGCGCGTGACTTCTTCCGCGCCGGCACCTACGTGTTCATAGGCGGCGCTGTGGTCTCAGTGCTCGCGGCGTTGACCGGTTTTTGGGACTGGTTACGGTCGACGGAGAAAGGCACCCAGGCGCGGCGCACCGCGAACACGCACGCGTGGACGATGCTCACCGTCACGGCGCTCGCATTGGTCGATATCGCGCTGCGTCTGAACGTGTATCACACGCGCACACATCCCACCGCCGCGATTCTCGTGCTCTCCGTCGTGGTCGCGGCGCTCGTCTCGATCGGCGCGACATTCGGCGGGAGCCTGGTCTTCGAGTACGGGTTCAACGTCGAGACCGCCGCCGACAGCCCCGTGTGGCATGCATCCGAGACCGACGTCCTGCCCGGCGACGACAAGACTTGACACCGCGAATAAAGAGATACCGAACTCGCCGGCGTCCAGTCTGCTCGGAAATCGAACGCGCCTAGTCGCGGACCACGACCTGCGCCCCGACACGGACGACCCGTTCCCAGGGAATGACAGGGTGGCCGTGCACCTTCGCTTGTGCCGGCCCCCCGCTCCCGTGGGTGCCGATCCCATAGCGCTCGAGGATGCCGACGAGCGGTCCGAAACCGGGGCCACTTCCCCAACGAGCAAGCCGCGATGAAGGTCCTCTACCTCGTCGCCCACCAACGCCGTCCGAACCGGTCGAACCTGATCGGCAAGACCAACGGCTGGAAACACATCCTGAACGCGCTCACCATCCACTACGGCGACCGCATCACCAACAACAACCACCAATGACCATCACGACCCGTTACACAAAAAATCGGACAGTCCCACACGTGGGTTTGAAAGCCGCGCGAGAGATATAACCGGAAGTTGTGGATCGCCGGCTTGTTCGGGGGCGCGGCGTACCTTCCTCGTTGATGATCAAACGAGCTGCCGGCGTTGACGCGCCGGCGAGGAAGGACACGCCGATGTTGAAGGTAGCCGCTGACGAGGCCGCGGGTATGGACGGCCGCGGGTCGCTGGATGAGATCTGCCGGGAGGGCGCCCGGCGCATGTTGGCCGCAGCGTTGGAGGCGGAGGCCGACGCGTATGTGGAGGCGTTCGCTGACGAGGTCGACGACGCGGACCATCGCCTCGTCGTGCGTAATGGGCATGCGCGGCCGCGCACGATCACCACGGTCGCGGGTGCGATCGGTGTCGAAGTGCCGCGCGTGAACGACAAGCGTGTCGACGTCGAGTCCGGTGAGCGGATGGGTTTCAAGAGTGCGATTGTGCCGCCGTGGTGTCGGAAGTCCCCGAAGGTGACCGAGGTGTTGCCGTTGCTGTATTTGCATGGCATGTCGACCGGTGACTTCGTGCCCGCGCTCGAGGGGTTCTTCGGCAGTCCGGCGGGCCTGTCGGCATCGGCGATCACGAGGTTGACGTCTCAGTGGCAAGACGAGCACCGCCAGTTCTCGGCCCGGTCGTTGAAAGCCGCTGACTTCGTGTACGTGTGGGTCGATGGCGTCCATTTCAACGTCCGTTTGGATGAGGAACGGCTGTGTTGCCTGGTCATGGTGGGTGTGCGTCTGGATGGCACCAAGGAACTCGTCGCGATCCGGGACGGCTACCGCGAATCGAAGGAGTCGTGGGCGGATCTGCTGCGCGACTTGAAACGTCGGGGGATGCCGCCGCCGGTCTTGGCGATCGGTGACGGCGCGCTCGGGTTCTGGGCGGCGCTGCGAGAGGTGTGGTCCGAGACGCGTGAGCAGCGGGACTGGTTCCATAAGACCTCGAACGTCCTCGACACGCTCCCGAAGTCCGCGCAGCCGAACGCGAAGGCGATGCTCTGCGAGATCCGCGACGCCGAGGACAAGGGCAAGGCGCTCACCGCGGCGAAGCACTTCGCCAACGAGTACGGCATCAAGTTCCCCAAGGCTGTCGCGAAGATCACCGACGACCTCGACCAGCTCGTCGCGTTCTACGACTTCCCAGCCGAGCACTGGATCCACTTGAAGACCTCAAACCCGATCGAGTCGACGTTCGCGACGGTCAGGTTGCGTACGAAGGTCACCAAAGGATCCGGTTCGCGTGCCGCGGGATTGGCGATGGCGTTCAAGCTCATCGACGCCGCGCAAGACCGGTGGCGCAAGATCAACGGGCATGAGCTCGTCGCGCTTGTGCGCGCGGGAGCCACGTTCAAGAAAGGAGTCCTCGTCGAGAATCAGGAAGCCGCCGCGTGATCAACGACCAACCCGATCCACAACTCTTGACCATTTCTCGGCGGTTGGCATCACGGTTTGGTGGGCGTCGTACGTGCGTCGAGCACGTCTTGCGCGATTCACGGCGGTCCCCGGCTCACGTTTCCGCGCACGAACACAACGAGGGAGTCGCTACAGGACCTCCCGGTCGCGTTGGACGTACGTCTCTCGGCGACTACCTGGGAGGCCGCCAGCTACTCCAGAAGATCAACGACGCGATGACGCCCCGAGTCCGCCTACAGCCATCAAGATCCAGCCGACCGTGACTATGTCGAGACCGGTCGAGTCGACGGCGAACGCGAGAACTGCACCGACGGCAATCAACGGCAAGCTGATGCCGATACCCGTAACGTCCCTTTCCAATTCTTGTTCCATTGAGACCGCGCACCGATGTGCGGTCCTCAACTTATTCGGTACCCCGACCACAGACAGCTATGTCTCGTCACGCGCTGTTTAACATCAAAAGTGGTGCGAGTTCCATGGGTAGCGGTCAAGCATGTACATCGCCAACGGCACCGTGGTGCTCATGCTCATCATCGTGTTGCTCTGAGGCCGTGCCGAGTAGCGGCGGTCACGATGACAACTCACTGTCGACCCCGGCCCGGTGCGGGTAGGGGACAGGCCCGGACAGTCTCGAAGCGTCAACCTCTCCGTCTGCAGCACCCAGGAACGTCACCGCGCTGGTCGGACGATACTCGTCGTCGAGGTGGAGGTACACGAGCGGCGAGTACCGGTTTAATGCTTCACTGACAGCCGACGACCGCGGGCTGGTGTTGCGGCTGACGCGACCCTCAAACGATCCCGGCATAAGCCAGTTAACTTTGATCGAGGATGTTCACGTGATCGACGCCAGCAAGGGCTGAAAGGCGGCCCGCGCAGGCGGCGAGCATCCCAGTCGGTACGCCTATATAGGCGACGACGATCTCATAGCCGTCGTCATCGGATGGACCGGCTC
>JALYLU010000521.1 GCA_030774075.1 Actinomycetota bacterium
TTGCACATGTCTTGGCGACTGCGCGTACGGCCCGCTCCGTTCGGCATCGGCGACGGCTGGCACGTCATCGAGCAACACGCTTTCGCCGACGTGACCGAATCGATCGAAGCGCTCGACCCCGTCTGTTCGGGCTTCCGGGCCGAACGAACGACCCCATGAAACCACAACGGAGGAACCGCCAATGACTCCGAATAGAACCAAGTCCAGGGCGCGGGTCAGTTCGCGGAGGGCGTGAACCTGAACCGTTCGCTGAGTGCCGACGATTGCCACACGCCGTAGAACGTTGCCAAGCGCGGCCAAGGCGATCGTGACGATGAGCACCGTACGCGCACTGATTGTGTTGACACGCGTCAATGGTTGAGGCAATCAGAACAGCTCGCCAGCCGTCGCCATCTGGAGAATCGTCTCCGAGGGGGAATTGACGTTCGTGTGTGAAAGCTGCGTCATCAGGTCCACCTAAGCGGGCTCGAACTCGCGACTCCCGCGCGGGTGCGTGTCATCACATTTGTCATCGCAACTGGCACCCACACCATGACACGGGACCTCACGAGACCGCGTGAAGATGCTTGGTCAAACCCGTGTTGACGTGGTCTCACGCGTCTTCGACCCTACGGGGTCAGATGAGGCGCGACCCCCTCATAACCCGAAGGTCGGGTTCGCAGCCTGTTCGGGCTATCGGGAGTGTCGCGTCGATTACGAAGGCGCGCGGAAGCGTGAGCACTATCAGCGTCGCATCGAGCCGGGGGTCGAGGGTTGGTTGGGGTGCGGATCTGGTTTAGAGAGTGATGTCGGCGAAGCTGTTGACGCGGATGGCGGCTTCTGCGCCGACGGGGGGTTGGTCGGGCTTATTGATGGTGTCGCCAGAGCGGACATCGGCACCGAACGTGAGCCCGGTGCGGGTCTCGATGGCGGTGATGGGAATACGCCAGTGGGAGACGTCGACGGAGGGGAGGTCTTTGGGGGCGCTGCCACCTTTGCGTTGGATGTCGATGATGGCGAGTTGGTCGACGACGAGCCCGACGGATTTGAGGGCGTCGGCGCCTTTCCAGGTAACGATCTTCCAGAACGACGATGGGATCTGTACGTCGTCGGCGAAGCGGTCGATGCTGTCGTCGAAGATCGGTCCTTGGAGGACGCAGAGTCGTTTCTGTGGATCGTTTTCGAGGAGGCCGTTTTCGAGGACGTAGCGCTCGAGACCTTGCCAGTATTTCGCGGATTCGTTGAACATCCAGTGTTGGGGGGAGCAGTTGGTGAAGTGGAACGTGTCGGCGTTGGCCCGTTCCGCAGTGTCAGGTGTGCCCCAGGTCGGGTCGCTGCGGCGGGTGAGGTGCCCGCGGTCGAAGATGTTTGACCAGCCGGTGTAGAAGTCCTGGCCGAGGTAGAAGCTGGCGCTGGTGCGCGTGTCGAGGAACCAGCGGTCGCCTTCGGACGCGGCGACTTGTCCGGTGGCGCGGTCGATGTTGAGGTAGGTCGGGCCGTCGATGTTGGTGGCGGTGCAGATCGCGATGCGTTTGGTCTTGTTCAGCTTCACGCTGAAGTGCTCGTACATGAGCTCACCGTCGGCCGCATTCGGCAGGTCGGCCCGGAGCGGCGCGAGTTGCTTCGCGAGTTTCGTGTCGAGGTCGGGGAGCGGGACGGTTCCACCAGTGATGAATTGAGCGTCGTAGCCGGAGCGATCGTCGTAGTTCGGGTCGATCGTCACCGCCTCCGCGCCGCGCTGCAACACCCGCGTCGGCGCAACGGTAGGCGTGGTCGCATCCGTGCTGGTGGGGTTGGTGCCGACGCGGACGGTGATCTCGAGCGGGACGATGAAGCGCAGTTCGGTGGGGTCGGACACCGGATGGTCCTTTCGGGGTGTCGTCGTGGTGAGCGGTTGGTTTTCCGGCCCGGTCGGACGGGCGGGTCCGAGTATGTGCCCGGTGCCTGGCTGCGGCTGGTTGGTTGAGTAGCTGAGTGCCTCGCCGAGCAGATCATGTTGGGTTGCGGTGAGGTCGCTCGACCCGACCGCGCTCGTCAGGTCGGCGTAGATGGCGCTGATCCGGATGCCCTCGTTGACGTTCGTGGGGAACTGTTTGCCCTGTTCGTCGGCCGGCTCGAGGTGGGGTGAGCCCCAGTGATGGAGCGCGACGAGTTCCCAGTCGTCGTTGAAGACCGGCGAACCCGACGACCCCTCATCGGTGTCGGTCTCATACAGCAGCGTCTGGTCGGTTCGGAACGACAGAAAGTTGTTCCGGAGCGCGACCATCTTCGGCCACGCGCGCGGATGCTGGATGATGTTGACCGGCATCCCGATCGCGTGTTTGTCGTCCCAATCCAGCATCGGGATGTAGCCAAGATCCGCGACCTCTGCCAGCCCGGTGGTGCGCTGACCGAGCGCGATGACGGCGTAGTCGAGATGATCCTCGTCGGAGAACAACGCGCACGCATCGGGGTCGAGCAGGAACGTTGTTGTCGGGACCGGTTGACCGTTCTGGTCAAGTTCGCGATCAAAGGTGACTACCGCGCCCCGGGCTGCGTCGACATCACCGACGACGTGACAGTTCGTGAGGAAAAGCCGGGGGCTGATCAGGAACCCCGTACCCGCAAGTGATTCGTTCGCGGTCGTCACCTCGATATAGCCGACAGCGCGACGAACACTCGCGCCGCAGGGAAGAAAGCGGACGGCTTGCAGCTCGTTGGTCCCGCCCTGGATCGCCTCGGCCCCCGGGGGTGTCGTCGTTGCGACATGGCGATCGATATAGCGGGCCAGCCGATCAACGTTCGGCTCTGCCTCAGACCACCGTCCTTCGCGCACGAGTGATCGGACCCGAGCACGTTCGGGTGCAGAGTCGGCAACGACCTGCGCTATACGAGCGACCGAGTCTTCACTCATCTTCATTCCCTCGCGGGTCCACCGAACGAACGCGCACAGCGGCGGTTCAACGCGCCTTCGCGAGCTTAAGTCCGCGTTCGCCGACCAGATTTCGCAAGTCGCATGACCGCAGCGATGGTGCGTTGTATACCAGAGCTTGCGGCGGCGTCAATGGCGCACAATGCGTCGCGCACCGAACTCGCATTGCTCTCGTCTCGTGCCCGAGCGCCAGCTGACCGACGATTGACTGCGCTGACTCCAAGTGCGGATAGGCCGCAACTAGCGGATATCCCATGGGCCGGAAAACGCTGACGAGTGGCGCCGAACATGAGTTGGCAAACTTCCAACGGCAGCGTCGTCGACGGAGGCAGTTCTTGAAGGCGTGATGTCCGACCATTCCAAGCTCGCTGCGGTCCAGAGCGGCGAGGCCCCATGGCTTCGAAGGTCCACGGCGGGATCTGTCAGAAAGATTGTGTAAGCCCGAGATGCGTCAACGACGGGATGGTCGACATCGCTCGCGAGTAGCGCTCCGGCCGCATCCGCGTGAGATTGACGAACGACGCTCCGTGAGCGTGAGTCCGATGCGTCGAGGCGCTGATGCGCATCGCCCGTGGTGCCGTGAGTGGTGGCGTTCACTCCCGTAGTGGAAGAGACAGGACGGGAGAAGAGGTCACGAACGCGCCGTGGATCGCCTCGTCATCCGTACCTCATAACCCGAAGGTCGCAGGTTCAAATCCTGCCCCCGCCACCAACCTCCGTCAGTTTTAGACGGGGGAGCGCGGAGCGGACGACGAGCTTCTTGAACGCATCGGAGAGGACGTGAGGATGGAAGGGACTGCTCTGCAGGTGTGTGTGCTTGACAGCGTGTGTGCCTTAGCCCGGATCCACCGACGCGCTTGTGCGGTGAGGTGCGCGTATCCGCGAAGAGTGCCCTCTGAACAGGGATGATGACGGTTACCAAGCCAACATCGTCCCGGTTCAGGAGGGCATCTTCTCGAT
>JALYLU010000522.1 GCA_030774075.1 Actinomycetota bacterium
CAGCATGCAGGAGTACCTCGCGGATCGAGACGCGCGCATCGCCGCGCTCTACACGTCCGGCCTGACGTTGCGCGAGATCGCGCGGAAGTTCGAAGGCATGAGCCCGAGCAGTGTCGGCAACGACCTCGCACGTCTCGGCGTCCCGCGCCGACCTCGCGGCCGACGCCCGAAGGAGACATCGTGAAGAAGTGGATCGTGAGTCGCCGGAACGCGACGCTGGTCGCTGTCGAAGATGGCCGCTGTACGCACGGGCGCTTCCTGGGGAAGTGCCCCCACGGATGCGGCAGTCCTGAAGGCGTCCGCACGTCGACCTCCGAGCCGCGCCGCAAGGCGAACGAGCCCTCGTGCCGCCGCTGTGGCGGCAGCCTGCGTGGAGCGTACGGCTACATCGGCGCATGTCCAACATGCCCTCCCGAGGACGATGCCACCCGCAAGCGTGGCGCGTACGGGTTCTTCAGCTAGAACTTGAACGTGCGGGATCGTCGCCCAGGGGTTGACGACGCTCCCGTGCATCGTGAACGGCGCGGGCATCCTCCCCCGCGTCGTTCGCCCCCCGGTCGCGCGTCATGACGCGATCAAGCGGGATCGCGCTTGACGGGCTCCGGCGCGGTCCCCGCATCGTTCGGCCGCACGCGCGCGTGATGCCACGTGCTCACGCCCTGCGGCCGACATCGTCCGGGTTCCAGCCCAACTTCGCGGAACATGAGTCCGCGGCCCTGAGCGGGGCTGGAGCCCGGCGCAACGTCCGGGTCCAGCAGAGTGCCTCGCCGCATGTGGAGACGTCCGGCGGGGACCTGTCCAGAGCTGCGGAACCAGCTCGGACTTGACCGGCTGGACCCGGCGACACGTCCGGACCTGGGGTGTCTCGCGCCGCTCCCAGGCCCGGCGACCTCACAGACGGGAGACCGATGAAGGTGTACCTCGCCTCACGCATGCGGAATCGAGGACGCGTTCGCGAGTATCGCGACGCGCTCGAAGAAGCTGGTTACCGCTGTACCTCAAGGTGGCTAGACGACCGCGGCGGATTGTACGACCAGATCGCCGCGCGCGACCTCGCCGACGTTCGTCGTGCCGACGTCCTGATCCTGGTCGGCCACACCGGCCGCAACGGTGGATGCGCGACCGAGCTGGGCATCGCACTGGAGCGCGGGCTCCGCGTCCTGCACGTCGCCGCCGAACGTGGTGACAACGTCTTCACCCACGTCCCCGGCGTGGAGTACCACCGTACGTTCAACGATGCGCTCGCCGCGCTGGAGACACGGACGGCGGTGGCTGCGTGACCATCACACCCGCACGGCTCGAAGCCGCAACGATGCAGGCCATGAAGGAGCTTCAGGGCGGCCCCTGGCCGTGCCCGTTCTGCCATCGGGGACAAATCCACAAGCCGGACTGTCTGCGCCTCGTTCACCGTCGCAACAACATCATTCGCGAACAGCAGCAGCCACGGCGGACAGCGCGGGTAGCGGCCGCTCGCGCGCACGCGCGACCGTCACCGTAAGCCGGGCAAGCTCCGACGCCCAATCATGGACACCGCTTCCATCCTTCGACGGCCGGGCCGTGTCCGCGATCACTCCCCGTATTCCCGCGCGGGTGAAGTTCGGAGTAGCGGGACCACATTCGAACGCGCACCAAGGCAAGGCCGAGGATCGCCTGGCGGGCGACAAGGCCGAGACCGCGCGCTGTTCGAGAAGCCCGCAACTACGGTTGCGGCACACCCCCTTGAGAGGGGTCGCACTAATGGCAAGCGATCGAGAAGTGCTAACGAAGGTGCTCGCAGAAGCGCGCACCTTGTCAGCGAAGGCTACGTTGACACCGGTTGAGGCGAAGCGCCTCGACGATGCGGTGGCGACGGGCAAGCGTCTCCAGAAGCGTCTCCAGGAGATTCAGGAGATTGACGCTTTCACCAGCCTGTTCGGTGATGCGTCGGCCGGAGCCGAAGGTACCGAGACCGCAGACGGGTTCGCACCCGGCCGTGGCCGTATCACCGGTGCTGCACTGAAGGCCGTATGGGATGCCACCAGCAAGGCCGGTGGGATTCCGTCCAGCAACGACCTGAAGGTACCCGGCGTGGGCTTCAAGGACATCGACGGCGGCAGTGGACTGTTGGTCCCCGCCCAGCGCGATGTCGAGGAGTACACGCTCCCGATGAAGCCGTCGCTCCTGACGGCGTTCGTTCCCTCGAAGCTGATTACTTCGAACGACTTTACGTTCATTCGTCAGAGCGCTCGCGTCAATCGCGCGGCCGTAGTTGCAGACGGGGCGACTAAGCCCACGAGCACCTACACGCTTGACGAAGTTGCCGGGACCCTGGACACGATCGCTCACATGTCCGAGCCCGTGATGAACCGAATCCTGAGCGACAAGGCCGGTCTCCAGTCGTTCCTCGCGATGGAGATGGCGATGGGGCTCGACCTTGCGGCTGAGTCCGAGTTGGTAGCGGCGATCCTCGCTGCGGACATTCAGGCGCAGACGTTCAGCGTCGACGCTCTGACGAGCATCCGCAAGGGGCTCACGAAGCTGGAGGCCGTGTACGTGCGGCCCGACTTCATCGCCGTGTCGCTCGAAGACGCGGAGTCGTTGGACCTCGCGCGCTACACCGTCGATGGGCATTTTGTATTCGACGGTCCGCGCACCGCTGGTCCCAACGGTGACGTCTGGGGCGTCCGTCTCGTGAAGAACGACTCGGTCGTAACAGGTACGGCGATCATGGGCTCGGCTGCGGCCGGTCTCCGCCGTTACGTCAACGGTCAGGCCGACTGGGCACTGGACACGTTGTCCGGCTTCGAAGTCAACACGACACGCAGCCGCCTGGAGCAGCGCTCGAAGAGCGTCGTCACCAGGCCGTTCGCGATCGTCGCGATCGACCTCGGCACCGGCTCGTAACCCCCACGCAGGGGACGGCTCCGGCCGTCCCCTGCACCCATCTTCCCCGGAAGGGGGCACAACACCGTGGACTACTCGGGAACTTACCCGTGGGCTTACCTGAACGGCATCATCCTTCGCTCGGGGGGCAACAACGACGGGCCGTCGGCGTTCGCGAAGGACGTCATGCGCGAGCGGAACCGCATCCTCAAGTACAAGGACCTGCACCCCGATCCGCCGATCGAACTTCCGAAGGCCAAGGTCGAGCGTCTCACCGACGAGTTCTGGGACGCGCACCGATGAGCACCGCACAGGCTCAGTACCTTGCGGCCGTGCTCTGGTATCGGAACAGCCCGAAGGGTCGACAGGAAGCGCTCCGCCGCAGCATCGCCAACCGTGAGGGCGGCAACCCGCTCCGCACCCTCACGGACCTCAACGCCGCGGGCCGTCCGGTCCGTCTCGTGGACGTGTCCGCGCTCGACGGAGCCGACGTGATCGGCGAACTTGGCGGGCCTCCGCCGAACCCGAACCGGGAGCCCTCATGACCTTGGAGACCGTCGTCCTGCACGATCCTCTGAGCTACGTCGTGACCGTCGCCGACGAGGCCCGTACCGTGATCGAGGTCTCGCCGACCGAGTGCCTGGTCGTCGCGAGCCTGCCTGAACCGAGCGCACCACCTGGCCCCGCCCCCACCGGACATTGACCTGCCCCGGTGCGGCGGGGCCTCTCTCTGTACAGGCGTCCGGACGTATCGGCATCTCCCTGGACCACCAGTCAAGGTTCGAGGTCAGGAGGCCGACATGGGAGACGTGAAGGCGAAGGGCGGGAAGGCCGCCATCTACGCGAGGTTGTCGAGCGATCGCGATCTAGAGGAGTGGAGCCGTCCCCCAACTCGGCTGGTTCTCGAACACATCGGGCGTGTTGGTGATGTCCACCACGCCCGTTCCGTCGGCGTTTATGGTGCAGATGTCCTCGGTGTGGCCG
>JALYLU010000523.1 GCA_030774075.1 Actinomycetota bacterium
GTACTCCGTCGAGCGCGAAGCCGCCCCACGTCTCCGAGAGTCCGTACGCATCGACGACGCCGACTCCTTCACCTTCGGCTCGCGCCCGTAGCGCCGGCGGGCACGGTGCTCCTCCCGTGATCACCCATCGGAACTCATGCAACGGCGCGCCCGCGTCGAGCAATCGACTCATCACGGTCGGCACGAGCGAGACGATGGTCGTTCCTTGGTCGCGCGGAGATCGCGCGACCCGTTCGAGATCGAAGCCGTCGTGCACGGTGCACGGCACGCCGGTGACGTACGAACGGGCGAGGGCGCCCAGGCTCGCAACGTGGTGCAAGGGGAGGCACGCGAGCCACCGGTCGGCGGGACCGGCGTCGAGGCCGTCCGAGTAGCCGCGGCCCATCACCTCCATGCCGCGACGCGTCAACTCGACGCCCTTGGGTGTGCCCTCGGTGCCGCTGGTGACGACGATCGCGGCGGTGTCGGCCGGCGCGGGAAGGCCGCCCGGATATGCGGACCGGTCGCCGGGTTCGACACTGGTGACGAGGGTGGGGCGGAGGCGTTCGAGCAACGTCGTGATCTCCGCGCCCGTGAACGCGGGATTGATCGGCAGGATCGCGCGGCCCTCGTCCCAGCAGCGTTGGGCCGCCTCCGCCAGCCCGGGCCCGGTCGCGAGCACCGCCACGACGTCGGTTTCGTCGTCGGCGGGCACGCTCGGTAGCCTAACCGTAGGAGTGATCACTCCCAGCATCTCCTCGCCCGTCGATCAACCCCCCGCACGCGAACTTCTCGGAGGCCCCATGGAGCACGCGATCCGGCCCGGCGCCGACTGGAAGCCGGAGACGCCCGACGGCTTCACCGATGTCAGCTACGAGACGTCCGACGGCGTCGCCAAGATCACGATCTGCCGGCCCGAGGTGCGAAACGCCTTCCGGCCACGCACGCTGTTCGAGCTCCGCGACGCATTCGAGATCGCGCGTGACGATCCGCAGATCGGCGTCATCGTCCTCACGGGTGAAGGTCCGGACGCGTTCTGCTCGGGTGGCGACCAGCGCGTGCGCGGCGACGACGGCTACCGCGACGACAAGGGCATCGGCCGGCTCAACGTCCTCGACCTGCAGGTGCAGATCCGCCGGCTTCCGAAACCGGTCGTCGCCATGGTTGCCGGGTACGCGATCGGCGGCGGCCACGTGTTGCACATCGTGTGCGACCTGACCATCGCGGCCGACAACGCGCGCTTCGGTCAGACCGGACCGCGGGTGGGGTCTTTCGACGGGGGTTTCGGATCCGGCCTGCTGGCGCGCATCGTCGGGCAGAAGAAGGCGCGCGAGATCTGGTACCTGTGCGAGCAGTACGACGCGTCGGCGGCGCTCGACATGGGTCTGGTGAACAAGGTCGTCCCCCTCGCCGATCTCGAGGTCGAGACGGTCGCGTGGGCGCGCAAGATGCTGCAGCATTCGCCGCTCGCGCTGCGCATGCTGAAGGCATCGATGAACGCCGCCGACGACGGGCTCGCGGGCATCCAGCAGCTCGCGGGCGACGCCACCTTGCTCTACTACATGACCGAGGAAGCGCAAGAGGGCAAGAACGCGTACCTCGAGAAGCGCCGACCCGAGTTCGAGAGATACCCCAAGCGCCCGTGACGACCGCGCGGTTGTGGTATCAGGGAGCCCGACCGAAAACATTGGGTGCTGCAATCTCGCCCGTGCTCGTCGGGACCGCGGCCGGCTCGCTCGATGGCCCGATCGACTGGCCGCGCGCCGCGGCCGCGGCTGTGGTCGCGCTCGCACTGCAAGTCGGCGTCAACTTCGCGAACGACTACTCCGACGGTGTGCGCGGGACGGACGCGCAGCGGCGTGGGCCGGTGCGGCTCACGGCGACGGGTCTCGCTACGCCGCGCGCGGTCCAGCGCGCGGCGTTGCTCTCGTTCGCGCTGGCCGCGGTCGTGGGCGCCGCGCTGTCGATCGTCGTCGAGCCCTGGCTGCTGCTCATCGGGCTCGCAGCGATCGTCGCCGCGGCCACGTACACCGGCGGACCCAGGCCCTACGGCTACATCGGCCTGGGCGAGGTGATGGTCCTCGTCTTCTTCGGGTTCGTCGCCACGGTCGGAAGCGCCTACGTGCAACACGCGACCGTGCCGGGTGTCGCGTGGGTCGCCGCGCTCGCGGCCGGCCTACCGGCGTGCGGCATCCTGCTCGCGAACAACGTGCGCGACGTCGATACCGATCGGGTCTCGGGGAAACGTACGCTCGCCGTCCGGCTGGGAGCCGAGCGCGCTCGCGGGCTCTACGTCGTGTGCGTCGCGGGCGCAATCATCGCCGTTGTCGCGTGCGGCGCGTTCGTACCGACCGCGTTGCTCGCCCTGCTCGCGCTGCCGGTCGCGGTCGCGCCGGTCCGCGCGATGCTGACGCGCCGCGATCCTCCGGGGTTGATCGCGGCGTTGATCGGGACGGTGCGGTTCCAGCTGGTGCTCTCGGCGCTGCTCGCGATCGGGCTGTGGGCAGGCTAGCCGTGTCGAGCTGCGAACGACGCGATGAAGCTGCCGAGAACGGCCGGTTGCTCCAGCGGCAGCGCGTGTCCGCCGTCGAGGCGCACGTGCACGACCTCGCCGCGCATCCGTTCGAGCATCGCGAGTGCGATGTTCTCGTATTTGGCATCGGTCGTGCCGGTGACGAGCGCGACGGGCATCTGCAGCTCTTGGAGCCGGTCCCACATCGGTTCCATCGCCCCCGCGCCGAGCACGCGCAGGCAGTGCGCGAGATAGCGCGCCGACAGCCGGCGACGTTCAGGGAGTCCCGGTGCATCGGGCGGGACGGTCGCGAACAGCGGTTGGGCGAGCCAGCGTTCGAGGAACGCGTCGACACCGTCACGCTCGACCGACTCCGCCAGCGCCTCGTCGGACGCGATGCGCTCGCGGCGCGCGGCCTCGCCGGTGATCCCGGCCGTCGAGCTCACGAGCACCAGGGCCGATACGAGCTCGGGCCGGTCGAGTGCCAACCGCAACGCGAGTCGGCCGCCCATCGAGTAGCCGACGTACACGGCGCGTTTGCCCTGTGTCCCGACAGCCGTCGCCGTCGCGGCGAATGTCGCTTCCGCCGGCACGTCGAGCGCGGCGACTGCGCACGTCTCCTCGAGGATCTGATTCACCCCGCGCCACGACGCGGCCGTTTGGGTGAACCCGGGAACGAGTACCACTTTCGGCCGTGGCAACCTCATTGGGGAAGTGTGGCGCAATGAGCGGGTTCGATGTGACGACCTCGTTCGCGCGGACGCTCGTCGACGAATGGGTCCGTAACGGCATCACGGCGGCGGTCGTGTCGCCGGGGTCCCGGAACAGCCCGCTCACGCTCGCACTCGTGCGGGACGGGCGGATGCACGTCGACGTCGTGCTCGACGAACGCTCGGCGGGCTTCCGCGCGCTGGGCATCGGTCTGGCGACCGGCCGGCCCGCGCTCGTATGTTGCACGTCGGGAACCGCGGCCGTGAACCTGCATCCGTCGGTGGTCGAAGCGCATCACGCGCGGGTTCCGTTGCTCGTCTGTACGGCGGATCGGCCGGCCGAGTTGCGCGACTGGGGCGCCGGTCAGACGATCGACCAGGCCGGGCTGTTCGGTGGCGCCGTCCGCTGGTTCCACGATCCGGGTCCGCCCGACGAAGCACCCGAGGGATCCGCGGCGAACGGGCGCTGGCGGGCGCTGGCGTGCCGCGCGGCCGTCGACGCGTCGGGCCCGCCCGCGGGGCCGGTGCATCTCAATCTGCCGTTTCGCGAGCCGCTCGTACCCACCGGCGCGCCCCTGCTCGACGCGCCGGGCCGCGCTCACGGCGCCCCGTGGATCCGCGCGTCGAG
>JALYLU010000524.1 GCA_030774075.1 Actinomycetota bacterium
GCACGCGTCGAGGCCGCGGGCCACGGCGGGCAGGTGCTCACCACGGAAGCCGTGCGACTCGCGGCCTCGATCGCCGACGCCGTCGATCTCGGCACCCATCTCCTGCGTGACGTGGCCGAACCGATGCGTCTGTTCCAGCTCGGCAAGGGCGCGTTCCCGCCCTTGCGGGTCATCGACCCCGGACGGTCGAACCTTCCCGCTCGCGCGACGCGTCTCATTGGCCGCGAAGACGAGGTGACAAGGGTCCGCGCGCTCCTCACCGAGCACCGCCTGGTGACGATTACGGCAGTCGGGGGTGTGGGCAAGACCAGGCTGGCCATCGCGATCGGCGAGTCCGAGCTCGCGCATCGCGCCGGCGGCGTGTGGTTCGTCGACCTCACGACCGTCGTCGACGGATCCGACGTCCCCGCCGCGATCGCGAACGCCGTCGGCCTGACCCTGCGGCCGGGAAACGCCACTGACCAGATCGTCCGCTATCTCGCCGACAAAGCGGCGCTCGTAATCCTCGACAACTGCGAACACGTCATCGACGACACCGCCGAATTCGCGGAGCGTTTCCTCGCGGCCCACGGACCGGCGATCATCCTCGCAACCAGCCGCGAAGCCCTCGACGTCGACGGCGAACGGGCCGTCGTGCTCGGGTCACTCCCGACCGACACACCCGACTCCGCCGGCGTGCGCCTGTTCGTCGACCGCGCCGCCGCGGTCGATCCCGCGTTCGCCGTGACCACCGCCGACTCGACGATCATCTCGGCGATCTGTGGTCGCCTCGACGGCATGCCCCTCGCCATCGAGCTCGCCGCCGCCCGGGTCACTGTCATGACCACGGCCGAGCTGCTGGCGGGACTCGACGACCGGTTCCGGCTCCTGGCGGGAGGTCGTCGGCGCCAACGTCAACGCACACTCGAAGCGATGCTCGACTGGAGTTACGACCTGCTCGTGCCGGAGGAGCAGGAGGTGTTCCGGGCGTTGGGCGTGTTCGTCGACGGGTTCGACCTGGACGCGGTAGCCGCGCTGACGCGCTCGGACCGTGCGAGCGCCATGGCGGTGGTGGAGGCGTTGGTGGCGAAGTCGTTGGTGGTCCGCGCCGACGGCGGGAACGTTGCGCGTTTCACGCTGCTCGAGACCGTGAAGGCCTACGCGGAGGATCGGCTCGTCGACGCGGGTGAAGCGGCCGACGTCCGGAACCGGCACCTCGAGCACTTCCGCAGCCTGGCCATGGCGGAGGGTCGTGTCGTGTTCGCATACTTGAGCGTCGGCATCCGGCTGCGCCACGACACGAGCAACATTGCGGTGGCCTTCGGGTGGGCGTCGGGAACCGAGCAGTGGACCGCGGCCGGCGAGTTGCTCGCGGGGAGCGCGATGGCCTTCTGGGCCGCGGTGCAGATGATCGAGTACCGGGCGCTCGCGGATCGGGCGCTCGCAGACCTGGCTGCGCGCGATCGGGAGCTCGCCGGATATGTGCAGTGCCAAGTCCTCTACGCGATCGGGGTGGTCCAGGATTGGCCGAGCTTCGTGCTGATGATTCGGGACCTCGCGACGTCGCCCGTCCCCGCCCTCCGCGTGATCGGACTGGGGATGGCTGCGTGGCTGGCAGCCTTCACCGATGCCGAAGTCGCGGAGCGTTACCTCGTTCGCGCGCAATCGGCGTACGACGACCTCGGAACGGTGTCGGAGCGCGACCGGCCGGCGGCGCTCGACGCGATCAGGTGGGCGGCCTCGAATCTCGCGTTGTCGGCGGGCGACTATCACGCGGCGCTCGTGAGTGCGCAAGCAGCCTTCGATGCCGGCGATCCCGACGCATGGACCTTCATGTCGATCGAGCACTCGACCATCCAGGCGATGTGCCTGGTCTTGGTCGGCGAACCCGCGCGGGCGCTCGACGTCGTCTCCCGCCGCGACGCATACGCCCTCGACTACTACGACGGGTCGGAAATCCGCGCGCTCGCGCATCTCGCGCTCGGCGAGATGGATCAGGCGCGCGGCTCCGTCAAGGCGCACGCCCGGCGCGCCGCGACCGGACGCGATATCTCCGAGTCCGACGACAGTCTCTTGCTCCTCGCCGCGCTCGCCCACGCCGAAGGCGACGATCGGATCGCGATTGACCTGCTGTCGAACATGGGATTGGAACGCCAACCGGCCACGATCGCGTTCGCCGGTGATCTCGCGAACCGGCTCGGCGTGCTCGACGAGCTTCAGGAGCAGCGACGACGGATGCGGGTGCTGCTCACGGAGGACCACCGCATCGCCGTATCGCAACGATCACTCGCAGCCCTCCGAGCCGAGCTCGCTCGCAGAGGTTGGAACTGATGCACCGTCGGGGTGTCCCAGTTCGGGTGTCGGACGCTTCTCAGGCGTCGGTACCGTGCGGGTGTCGGAGTCGTCGCGTCAGCGGGCTCGACGACCCGAACAATGAGTGCGCCGTCGCGCATTCCGCCAACAGCAGCCTCTGACACACTGGGTCGCACCAGGATCTCGACGCGAAGGCGCCAGTGTGCCGTGCGCGCGGAGAGTTCTGTCGCCTGGCCATCCCAGTGCCCTTGATGTACGGGTGATCCTTCGGACAGCGGGTGCTGAGTGATTTCTCGTGAGCAACACGAGGAACCCTCCCGAGCGCCACAACGACGACTGGCCGGGACTCGTTGGACCACCGTGCAGACATTGCGTGCAGACATCGGTCAACACCTCGACGTGTACCGCCGTTCGTCGACCGCGCGGCGACTGCGCACTCGGCGGTGAGTTGCGGCGGCGGCGCACCTCGCCTGTCGCAACCAGCAACCGTTGCCGGCTTCTTCCGGAGCGTCCGTAGACGTCCGGTTCTTCGATTGCACGTTGCGAACCGCGATGACACGATCGCGCCGCGCATCCCCTCAGTTCGTTGCGCTTAGCGCAACGGACAAGTCTGTGACGATCGTGCAGGCCGATTCGCGCGGAGTCGGGCGGCATCTTCGAATGCAAGTTCGTGACGCCTTTTCGCGAGGTACTTCGGCGGGGCAAGAGCATCCCGGCGAGTCGGTGCTCGAGATTTCTTCGAGATTGTTTGTCGCGCGCGAGGCGTTGTGCGCGCTATTCGATCTACAGGGAGATCGACGCACAGGAGGAGCTGATCGGGTTGTCGCAGGAGAAGTTGCCGAGGTTGCTCGACATCGGCAGTGTCGCGGAGCACCTAGGGGTCACGGAGCGACACGTCCGGAGGCTCGTCGCAGAGCGGCGCATCCCGTTCGTCAAATGGGGACACCTCCTCCGCTTCGATCCCGACGAGATCGCGTCGTGGCTCGACAGCGTGCGGGTCCCGCCCGCCGACGGTGTCGCACGGTCCCGGTAACCTCGGTGCACCAGCAGCTGACCCTGCCGGGGATCGGAGACCCCAGCGCGATCCGGCCGAATGGCCGTCCCGCTGAGAGCGACTCCCTGCACCGTGAACACCGCGCGGAACCAGTCCCCGCGCGGCCTCGTGTGAAGAGGACGCCGCAGATGAAAAGCCGTCGTCAGTTCGGCACTATCCGAAAGTTGCCCTCAGGTCGATGGCAGGCGCGTCACCGCGACACCGTGACCAACCGGCTGCTCAACGCGCCGACAACCTTCGCGACGAAGGCCGCCGCGAACCGCTACCTCGCCACTGTCGAGACCGACATCGCCCGCGGCGTGTGGCACGACCCACGGCAAGGTGACCTCACCTTCGCCGAGTGGGTGCAGCGATACCTCAGCGTCGCCGGCCACAAGGCGGCTACCACTCGTAGCCGCGACGAGACTGTCTTATCCCGGATCCACCGACGCGCTTGTGTGTTGAGGTGCGCGTATCCGCGAAGAGTGCCCTCTGAACAGGGA
>JALYLU010000525.1 GCA_030774075.1 Actinomycetota bacterium
ATAATACGGAGATGACGGTCGAGTTGGGCAAGCCGATCGCGATGGATGAGGGGTTGCGGTTCGCGATCCGTGAGGGTGGCCGAACCGTCGGCTCCGGCCGCGTCGTCAAAATCGAAAAGTAGGACACAAGCATGGCTGGTCCCTCGGGGCAGAAGATTCGCATTCGGTTGAAGGCGTACGACCACGAGGTCATCGACCAATCGACGAAGAAGATCGTCGAGACGGTGATCCGCACGCAGGCGAAGGTGCGCGGGCCGGTCCCGCTGCCCACCGAGATCCGCAAGTACACCGTCATCCGCTCACCGCACGTCGATAAGGACAGCCGCGAGCATTTCGAGATGCGCATTCACAAGCGCCTCATCGACATCGTCGAGCCGACCGGCAAGACCGTCGAGGCTCTCCAGCGCCTCGATCTTCCGGCGGGCGTCGACATCGAGCTGAAGATGCAACAGGCCTGAAGGTCTGACGCGCGCGACCGGCTCGCGCGACAATCTCCCGGTGGACGAGGTGGCCGCCGGCGACAGAGCCACCACATCTTCGGGGACCGGCGCACCCCCGGAGGTCGACACAGTCTCAGACGGGCTCGACGCGTCCACGGCAATCGACGCGGCAACCGATCCGCCGGAAACCCCGGCCTCGTCCCGTCAGGCGCGCACGTTCGAGGCCTGGGGGCTGCCGGAGGGCGTCCTCGCCGTACTCGTGACGGTGTGGTCGGCCGAGTTCATCCGGCTGCCGATGCTGCGCTACGACCGCTTCGGAACGTTCGGCTTCGACCTCGGCATCTACGACCAGGGCACTTGGCTGCTCTCGCGATCCAAGGACCCGTTCGTGACCATCCGTGGCCTGGAGCTCTTCGGTCATCACGCGAACGTCTTCTTGTTCTTCCTCGTGCCGTTCTATTGGATGGGCGCGGGCCCGATCTTCTTGCTGGTCGTGCAGGTCCTGGCCCAGGCGAGCGGCGCGATCGCGATCTTCCTGCTCGCCCGCGACCTGTTGCGGTCGCGCTGGGCCGGAGTCGCGCTGGCGGGGGCGCTGCTCCTCAACCCGACCTACCAATGGCTCACGTGGGAGTTCTTCCACCCGGATGCCGTCGCGATCGGACCCCTGCTGTTCGCGTATTGGGCCGCACGCAACCGGCGCTGGAGGTGGTTCACCGTCGCCGCGATCCTCGCGGTCATCTGCAAGGAGGACGTCGCGCTCGCGGTTGCGGTACTCGGCCTCGTCGTGCTGTTTCGTGGCGACCGCCGGAGGGGCGCGATCGTCGCCGCGGCGTCGACCGCCTATTTCTTCTTCGCGACGCGCGTGCTCATTCCCGCCGAGAACGGGATCGGACCCTTCTACGACAGCTTCTTCGGCGACCTCGGAAAGTCTCCGACCGAGGTCGGGTTCAACGCCGTGCGCCATCCCACGAAGACATGGCACCTGGCTACCGCCAAGGACCGCAAGACGTGGTACTGGAACATGCTCGCCCCGTGGGCCTTCGCGCCGCTCTTCGACCTGCGGGTGCTCGCCATCGCGGCCCCGACCATCTTCATCAACGTCGTGTCGTCGTTCCCGTACACCCGCGACTACCGGTTCCATTACTCGGCGATGGTCGTCGCCGGATGCGCGGTTGCGACGGTCGAAGCGATCGCGTGGATATCGAATCGGTCGAAGGAGCGACTGGCGACGCAGGCGTCGATGGTGTCGGTCGTGCTCGTCGCGGCCGTCGTCGCGAGTGTGATGTGGGGCTGTGCCCAGTATTCACAGCACTACCACGATGGCACGTGGCCGTTGAACTCCGACCCGCGCGTGGCGATCAAGGAACAGGCAGTCAAGATGGTGCCGGCGCAGGCGTCGGCGAGCGTCGCGTACAACATCGACACGCACATGGCGCACCGGGTCGGGATCTACGAGTTCCCGGTCCCGTGGTGCAACGTCAACTGGGGCGTGCACGGCGAACACCTCGAGGATCCCGCGACCGTGCACTACCTGGTGCTCGATCGGAACCTCGTCGACGGACGCCGTGACCTCGCGCTGCTCTCGGACCTTCTGTCCAGCGAGTTCGCGGTCGTGTCGGAGAACCAGGACATCTTGGTCGCCAAGCGCATGCACCCACCCGCCCACGCGCGGGGCCCCAATCCGCCCGAGGGCGAATGCTTCCCGCGCCGGGCGCTGGACGTTTTCCAGCCCGACCTCCAGTCGGGAGGCTGACGGCGGACCGACGTGCGATGGGAGCCGTGAGCCGAGCTGGTGGCGAGGCCGTTGACGAGTTGCTAGCATCATCGGGCTCTTCGGGCCGCACATCGCGACCCGCCGCGTTGCCGCCCCCGGCCTCGGGTGCGACGCGACATCAACCGAGGCCCGCGTAGGCCCCCGTTTCCGGAGGAACCGCGCGGCACAACCGAGATCACGCTCCGCCCGGGAACTCCGAGCGGAGCGTTCGCGTGGGCGCGGAACCACGGCGCGCATTACGGGCGAGACGTCACCGGAGTCGACAATGGCGAACAAAGGGATCCTGGGCCGCAAGCTCGGCATGACCCAGGTCTTCGACGAGGGCAACCGGATCGTCCCGGTCACCGTCATCGAGGCCGGGCCCTGCCGCGTGGTCCAGATCAAGACCCTGGAGCGCGATGGCTACGCCGCGGTGCAACTCGCCTTCGGCGAAACCAAGGCGCAACGCCTGTCGAAGCCCGAGCTCGGCCACCTGAAAGCGGCGAACGCCGACCCCACGAAGTACCTCGCCGAGCTACGGGTCGTCGACCTCTCCGGCTTCGAGCTCGGCCAGGTGCTGAAGGCCGACGTGTTCGCAGCCGGCGAACGGGTCGACGTGACCGGCATCAGCAAGGGCCACGGATTCTCGGGAGTGATGAAGCGCCACAACTTCTCGGGCCAGGGCGCGTCGCACGGCAACCACAAGAAGCACCGGGCACCGGGTTCGATCGGCGCCTGTGCGACGCCCGCCCGCGTGTTCAAAGGCATGCGTATGGCCGGACAGTTCGGAAACGTGCGCACCACGACGCTCAACCTGCAGGTGGTCGAAGGCGACGCGGAGCGCAACCTGCTGCTCTTGCGGGGCGCCGTCCCGGGCGCGGCGGGCGGCATCGTATTCGTCCGCAACGCCGTGAAGTCAGGAGTGAAGGCGTGAGCCGAGCGACCGCGAGCGGACAGCGAGCACCGAGGCGTGGCCCGAGCGGCCCGGTCCGCAGGACCGAGAGCGGGAAACGATGAGCCGAGCGACCGCGAGCGGACAGCGAGCAGCGAGGCGTGGCCCGAGCGGCCCGGTCCGCAGGACCGAGAGCGGGAAACGATGAGCCAACTCACGATGAAGACGGCGTCGGGCGGCGACGGCGGGACCGTCGAGCTGCCGGACGACATCTTCGGCATCGAGCCCAATGTCGCGGTGATGCACCAGGTGGTCAACGCTCAGCTCGCGGCCAAGCGCGCGGGCACGCACAGCACCAAGACCCGCGCCGAGGTGCGTGGCGGTGGTGCGAAGCCGTGGCGGCAAAAGGGCACCGGCCGCGCCCGCCAGGGCTCCATCCGGGCGCCGCAATGGCGGGGCGGTGGCGTGGCGCACGGCCCCAAGCCGCGCGACTACTCGCAGCGCACGCCCAAGAAGATGGTGCGGCTCGCGCTGTGCTCGGCCCTGTCCGACCGCGCCGCCGACGGCAAGGTCGTGGTCGTCGACGAGTGGTCCTTCGATGCACCCCGCACCAAGGATGCGCTCGCCGCGCTCGAGGTGCTCGACCTGCAGGGCAAGGTGCTCCTCGTCTTGAGCGAGGAAGACGAAGCGGTGTGGAAGAG
>JALYLU010000526.1 GCA_030774075.1 Actinomycetota bacterium
CCGTGCGACTGTGCGAGATCGCGCTCGCCGTCGACGCCGACCACCGGGGCGCGCTCACCGCGTACCGCGCCGCGCACGAGCAACTTCTTTCCGAGCACGGCCGCGCAAACTTCTGGCTCACCCGTTGGCTCGAAGGCGAGATCCGTAGTGCGACGAACCGCATCGATCGCCTCGGGCACGAATGAGCGGCGAGCTCGGCAACGTCATCCGTATCGACGACCTGCACGCACCGCGCCTCGACGCCGGCCAGCAGGCAGCACTCGACTATGTCGCCTCACTCGACCTCGACCTCGCCGAGGAGCGACTGCTCGACGAGGCGCGGGGCCGGGCGCAACGTGACGACTTCGGCGACGTCGGCTTCCTTCTCCGGCTCCGCGCCATGATCGACGCAGTCGAGGCCGACACCGGACTGGGACCGCTCGGTCGTCTCGCCATCCGCCAAAGGACGGTGCGGTTGTTGACGAGCCGGTTGCTCGTGGAGGACCTCGTTCGCCGGCGCCCGGAGATCCTCGAGATCGAGCTCGTCGCCCCGATCATCGTGATCGGACTTCCCCGCTCGGGGACGACCCATCTCGTGAACCTGATCGCGTCGGACGCGCGGCTGCGCTCGCTGCCGTATTGGGAGAGCCTCGAGCCGGTTCCGCTCCCGGGCGACGGTCCGACGCGCGACGGCATCGACCCGCGCTTCACGCGCTGTCGACGCGACTACGACGCGCAGATGCGCACAGTTCCGCTGCTCAGCGCGATGCACCATCGGCAACCGACGGCGATCGAGGAGGAGATCGAGCTCGAAGACCTCGACTTCGCGTCGTACACGCTCGAATGGCTCGCGCGCGTACCGAGGTGGCGTGACGTGTACCTCGGGCTCGACCAGCGCTCGCACTACGCGTACATGAAGAAGGTGCTCCAAGTGGTCACCTTCCTGCGCGGTCCGAACCGCTGGGTGCTCAAGTCACCGCAACACCTCGAACAGATCCCGGCGCTCCTCGCGACCTTCCCCGACGCGGCCTTCGCGATCACGCATCGCGATCCGGTCTCGGTCATACAGTCGGCCGCGACGATGCTCGCCTACGGCGACCGCATGCGACGACCTGCGATCGAGCCCGAAGCGTTGGTCGAGTACTGGATCGATCGCGTCGATCGACTCCTGCGCACCTGCGTGCGCGACCGCGACCTCTTGCCCGCCGACCGCAGCATCGACGTGGTGTTTCACGAGTTCATGGCCGACGATGCCGGGATGGTCGACCGCATCTACGAGCGGGCGGATCTGCCCATGACGCAGGCCGCGCGCCAACGGCTCGACGCCTTCATGACCGAGAACCCGCGCGGCAAATTCGGGAGACTCCGCTACGACCTGCGCACAGACTTCGGACTCGATCCCGCGGCGGTGCGCGCCCGCTTCGGCTACTACTTCGACCGGTTCCCCGTCGCCGTGGAGGAAGCATGAACGAACGGGTCCGCACCGCGATCGTTGGGTGCGGCGCGATCGCGGACTGGCACCTCGACGCCGTCGACCGCGCCGGCGTCCCGATGACGGTGGCCGCCGCGATCGATCCGGTCGCGGAGCACGCGCAGCGGATCGCCGCGCGTACCGGAGCAACGTCGTACGGATCGCTCGAGGCCGCGCTCGATGCCGGCGGGTTCGAAGCCGCGCTCATCGCGGTTCCGCACCACCTACACGAAGCCATCGCGTCCGCGGCGCTACGCGCCGGGCTGCACGTACTGCTCGAAAAGCCGCTCGCCCTCACCGTCGATGCCTGCGAGCGAATACTCGACCACGCCCGCGCCGCGGGCACCGTCTTCATGGTCGCCGAGAACGCGCAGTACTGGCCGGAGGTCTTGACGGTGCAAGCATTGCTGCGCGATGGCGCGATCGGCGAGGTCGTGACCGCCCGCGCCGCGACATTCTTCCCCGCGCTCGCGGACTTCTACGGCGGCGACAGTCCCTGGCGGTTCGATCAGGCCGCGGCCGGCGGGGGCGTGGTGATCGACACCGGCTCGCACTGGCTGCGCCCGCTACGCGTGTGGCTCGGCGAGGTCGACGAGGTCGTGGCTGCGCTCGGGCGACCCGATCCGCGCATGGAAGGCGAGTCGCTGTGCCGCGCGCTGTTGCGCTTCACATCGGGCACGATCGCATCGTTCGACGCGATGCTGACGACCGGGGGAATCGCGCCCCAACCGCTCTTCACCGTGACCGGCACGACCGGTGAGCTCACGGTCGAAGGCTCCGGGTGGGTAAAGCTCTGGGACGGCACCGACTGGAAGGGCAAGAAGATCGGCGAACAGGGCGGCTACCTGCGCTCGTACGAAGCCGAGCTCGCCGACTTCGCGTCCGCGGTGCTGCGCGGGACGACACCCGCGGCTGGCGCCGAGTACGCCATCGGCGAGCTCCGGCTCGCGCTCGCGATGTACCGATCCGCGACGAGCGGGCGGTGGGAGAAGGTGTGGAAATGACCGGAGCGACCTTCGACTTCGCAGGCGCGCGCGTCCTCGTCACCGGCGGCACGTCCGGCATCGGTTTCGCGATCGCCCGCGCGTTCGACGACGCCGGCGCGACCGCCACCGTCACGGGCACCCGAAACAACGCCGCCGAGTACGACGTCGACCTCTCACCCTTTGCCTACCGACGCTGCCGCATGACCGAGACCGCGGAGATCGAGTCGGTCGCGGCGAGTCTCGACAACCTCGATGTGCTGGTCAACAATGCGGGGCAGAACCTGCCGGGCGGGCGCAGCGAGTACGAGCCCGAAGTGTTCGAGGAATCGGTGACCGTAAATCTGTTCGGCGCGTTCCGTATGGCGAGCGCGATACGAGGCCTCCTCGCGGCGAGCACGTTGGACGGAGGGGCGAGCGTGGTGAACCTCGCTTCGATGGCGTCATTCTTCGGCATCGAGATCGTTCCGGGATACGGCGCGGCCAAGGCCGGCATCGTGCAGACGACCAAGACTCTCGCGGTGGCGTGGGCGAAGCACGGCATCCGGGTGAACGCGGTCGCGCCCGGCGTCGTCGAAACGGCGATGACCGCACCCATGATGAAGCTCGAGCAACTCACCGCACCGCTGCTCGCGCGGACCCCACTGGGCCGGTTCGCGACGCCGGAGGAGGTCGCGCCGGCGGTGCTGTTCCTTGCGAGCCCGCAGGCGCGTTACATCACCGGTCACACACTTGCGGTCGACGGCGGATTCTCGGTCGCGGGCTGAGTCCCGCAGATGACTCGACGTCAGAGCGTCAACGCCAGGGCATGAGCGCCATCATCATGGCCTCCGGGTCTTCGACCAGCTCGACATAGAGCCCGAACGCGTCCCAAGTATCGAGATAGCAGAACCGCAAGGCGCCGAACGTCGCGCCCTGCACGCGCTCAAAGCCGAGGGCGTGCGCCGCCGTCACTTCCACGTCGAGATCGTCGACGAGGAAACCGAGGTGATGAGCGCCGGGACCGTTCGACGCGAGGAACTCCGAGTGCAATCCGACGCCGCGCACCGGACGGAGCAACTCGACCTGCACGTTTCCGCTGCGTGCGAACCCGATCTCGATCGCGCAGGTGCTCCGCCCGCCGCGGAAGTCGTACTCGATGTCCGTGGCCGGCAGCGTCACGAACTCACCGCACCCGAGGGTCGCACGCATCGACCTCTGCGCGCCGTCGAAATCAGCGACGACGAACGCCTGCTGGAACAGACCGTCACCAATGCGTTCGAGCAGGGAACCAATGCCGGACACGCCGGCCATTCTCACACTGTCTCGGCCTGCCGGGTGCGTGCCTCAGCTCTCGCGCTCGCCGCTCCAT
>JALYLU010000527.1 GCA_030774075.1 Actinomycetota bacterium
TTCTCGGAGAGAGCGCTCTCACTCGAGGGAAGTTCGAACTTCGGGATCATTCGGAACGCGAGGGAGTGAGCCCCGCGCCCTACGCCATCAGGAGTTGACGCGCTTCTTGAAATCGGAGCCCACCGTGAACTTCACGGTCTTGCTTGCGGCAATCTGGATGGGCTCACGAGTCTGCGGGTTCATCCCGGTGCGCGCCTTCCGGGCGGACGGCGCAAACGTGCCGAAACCCGGAAGCGTGACCTTGTCGCCGTCCGCAACTGCGGACTGCACGGACCCGATGAACGCGTTCAACGCGCTCTCCGCATCCGTCTTGCTCAGATTCGAAGCGTTCGCAATTGCTTCGACGAGCTCGCCCTTGTTCACGGGCAACACCTCCGCGCATCGGCGTGTGTCCATGCCATGAGAACCCAGTCTCGCGCTAACGTCAAGCACGTATCACTTCGAGCGTTTGCATCCGCCACTAGCGATCCGGATGTCGAAGCGGCTCTGAGCTAAAGCGGACCCGCGCATCTCCGGCCTTGAAACGCTGCTCGCCGACCAGGCCGAAAAGTCAGTCCCTCGGAGGAGGAGAATGGCGTGAATGGCGCGAAGCGAGTGCTGCTGGCGGTTGATCGTTGGCAACAACGCCGCCGACTTCCTGCTATCGCGTATGCGGTCGTTCGCAAGTTCGGTGACGATGACGCCAACCTCTTCGTTGTCGCGCTCGGATGGTACGGCTTCACCGCCATCTATCCGCTCTTACTCGTCGTCGTCACGATCTTCGGCTACATCGGCGTCGCGTCGCTCGGAACGGGCATCGTCAGCACCCTGCACCAATTTCCTGTCATCGGCGCTCAGTTCAACCCCGCCGGCGGCGGCTCCGCGCTTCACGGCAGTGTCTTGGGCATCATCGTCGGCGCGGGTGGACTCCTCTACGGAGCCCAAGGCGTCACCCAGACCGCACAGCGAACCATGGCCCGCGTCTGGAACGTCCCCGACGTCAAGCTCCCCGGGTTCGTGCCCCGACTCCTGCGCAGCCTCGGCGCGCTGGCGGTCATCGGCACCGCGTTCTTCATCAGCGCGTTCGTCGACGCCATCGCCACCGGGCACGGGCGCTCCTACGCGATCCGAGCATCGCTTCTCGGCATCATGGTCGTCGCCAACGTCGGCTTCTACCTCGCGGCGTTCCGGATTCTGACCCCGAGCACGGCCTTGACACGACAACTCCTACCGGGCGCGATAGTCGCCGGCACCGGATTTACCGTGCTCACTACCTTCGGCACCGGCCTCGTCCAACATCAACTCCGCAACACGTCCAACACCTACGGCGCGTTCGCTTCGGTCATCGGTGTCGTGACCTACCTCCTCCTCCTCGCCAAACTCACCGTGTACTCCGCCGAAATCAACCCGGTATTGAGCCGTCGGCTCTGGCCAAGATCATTCGGCGCGACACCACCAACCGAAGCCGACAAGGAAGTCCTTCGCGACCTCGCGCATGAAGATTGACGCGGCGCCGGCCGGCGACGCGCAACGAGACGAACACGCTCACGCACGCGGGCTCCCCAACACCCACTGAACGACCGTCCCATCACCGCAAGATTCATAGCGCGCCGGCTTCGGACTGGCGCGCGACGAACCAGTAGCGAAGGCTGACGGCCACACCGGCTCCTAGTTCGGGATGTTGGACGCCAATCGAGCCAGGTCGGCTTCGACCATCCGCTGAAAGCGTCGCTGGAGGAACCCGAGCCGACGAACCGGGACGGCCTCGGCGTGCGCGTACCGCGTCCGGCCCGGCCCCTCCGAGACGGCAGCCATGAGCACGAGGAACGCTCTCGCCCTCGCCTGCATGATGCAGAAGCCAGGCTCCACGGTGACGCGGAAAGGCCAGGGCAGCGGCGACCAGCGCAGCCAGACGAGCATGCGGTACTCGCCTTCGGCAACGCGGCGCACCCGGACCTTGCGCACGATGGTGTCCATGCGCGGAGTGTTGCGTTCGAAGTTCGTGATCCATTGCCAGGCGTCGTCGAAGGGCACGTCGACGCTGATCTCGCTGACGCCCGCGCACGTGTACGCGGCCGCGACGGCGCGCAGGCGCCCGACGGCGTCGAGCTCTGGAGACGGCCAGGTCATTGTTGCCATCTCCGCGCGAACGCGCCGCGGGCGCGGTGCAACCGCGACTTCACCGTGCCCTCCGGGATGTCAAGCAGCTGACCGACCTCGCGCTCGGAGTAGCCGTCCAGGTCGCGCAACACGAGGATCGCGCGCTGAGCCGGGCTCAGGCGCGTGAGGACGCTACGCACGTCCACGACTACTTCAAGGTCAACGTCGCTCGCAGCCGCGCTCTCATCGTAGGGATCGGTCGGCCGGCGCCGCTGTGTCATATGGATGGCTTCGCGCACGGCGATCCGGCGAGCCCAGGACTTGAAGGCTTGTGGTTCGCGCAGCGAGGTCACTCCTTTCGCAATGGCCATGAGTGCTTCCTGCATGGCGTCCTCACCGTCCTGCAGCGCGATCGCGCCACATATGCGACCGACGTACGGCGCCACCTGGCGGATCAGCTCGTCCAATGCGCGTGGATCCCCGCGCTGGGCGGCGCGCACCGTCGAGTCATCCACGATCCCTAGAGCACGCTGAGGTCGAGAAGGTTCCATTTGGTTTGTTCATGATGGAGGAACCTTCTCGTCCGCGGCCACCTCTTGGTTGGGAGAGCGAGAGGAGAGCTCCCCGTGGAGAACGTCACGGTCGTCGGCGGCGGCATCGGCGGACTGTGTGCCGCAATCGCCTGCGCGGAAACGAACATCAACGTCACCCTGTTCGAGGCGCGGTCGCGACTTGGCGGGCGCGCCCGGTCGACGGACGGCGCGTTCGTCGCCAACTATGGACCGCACGTCCTCTACGACGACGGCCCGTTCTGGAGATGGCTGAGCGACCGGGGGCTCGCCGAGCCCGCCGCCAAGGCGCCGCTTACCGGAGTGAGGTTCCGGTACGGGGACAAGATCCATCGCGTGCCACCCGCTCGGCTGGCGCGAGTCGCTCGACTCGTGCAACAAGGCCCGGTACCGACGGGCCTCTCGGGGCGCGAATGGCTGACGCGCGAGCGCGATGCCACCACCGCGGAGTTGGCCACCCGCCTCTGCCACGTGTTCACGTTCCACCACGATCCGGGGTCGCTCTCGGCCGCGTTCGTTGCCGAGCGGGCTCGGCGCGCGTTCGCGCTGCCTCCGGCCGCGCGTTACGTCGAGGGTGGATGGAGCGAACTGGCGGCACGACTCGAACGACATGCCCGCAACCTCGGCGTGAACCTCGTCACCGAAACCAAGATCGACGAGCTCCCCAACCCTCCCGTGGTGGTGGCACTCGACCTTCGCGCCGCGGGCGCGCTGCTCGATGACGATGCGCTGTCATGGCACGGCGCGCGGACCGCCCTTCTCGACATCGGGCTGACGACCAGGCACCGCGACCCGTTCGTGCTGTTCGACCTCGACCATGGCGTGTTCTTCGAGCGTTACAGCAAACCCGACCCCAGCCTCGCACCCGCGGGCCACGAGCTGATCCAAGCTCAGGTCGGGCTCGACCAGCACGCCACGATCGGCGAGGGTGTCGCGCACATCGAGGCTGCCCTCGACGCTGCCTTGCCCGCCTGGCGCGAGCGCGAGGTGTGGCGCCGAAGTGTGCTCGTGGAGGACGCGAGCGGCGCCCTCGACCCACCAGGAACAACCTGGCGCGACCGGCCCCGAGTCGACCGAGGCAACGGCGTCTTCCTCGTCGGCGACATGGTCGCCGCGCCCGGGCTCCTCTCGGAGGT
>JALYLU010000528.1 GCA_030774075.1 Actinomycetota bacterium
GACACGCTTCGCCAACGCGGACGGCGGTTCGGTGAGACCGCCCTTGGCCCGTGACGGATCGGCGAGCGGCAACGCGCCCGCGACCGACGTCAGCTCCTGCAATTCGGTCCGGCATTCGGCACACCCGTCGAGGTGGGCGCGCAGCGCGAGCGCTTCGGCCGGATCGGCGCCCCCGAGTGCGACGGCGCCGAGCGTGGCGCGCAACTCGCGGCACGCATCAGACGTCATCGGACCAACCCAACTCTTCGAGCGCGAGCCGCATCGCCTTCAGCGCGTAGTACACGCGGCTCTTGATCGTTCCGACGGGCACCCCGAGGTCGTGTGCGACATCGTGATACGGGCGGGACTTGTAGTGCACCTCTACCAGCGCGTCGCGGTGCTCCGCGCTCAACTTCTGGAGAGCCTCCTCCACCTGCCATGCCACGAGCACGCGCTCGACGTCGTCGTCGAGCACGATCTGATCGTTCGCCCGGCTCCCCGCAGCCAGCGCGGGCCGGACCGCGCGCGCACGCGACAGATCGATGACCACGTTCCTCACGATCGCGAACAGCCACGTGCGAAGCGAGCTCAGCGCGTCGTCGAAGCGGTTTGCCGCCTGCCACGCGCGGACGAACGTCTCCTGAACGGCCTCCTCGGCCAGCCCGCGATCGCCGAGCGAGCGCAGCGCGAACCGGTACAGCTCCGGCCCGTGCGCGGCGTACACGGCCCGCACACCGTCGTCGTTCGCCAGCACGGGGCGCGCTTCGGCCATCACTGCGAGGATACGGCCGCAGAGATGAGCGAGTTCATCGAACCAGCCGGGGCTGCAGTCCGTATTGTGGAGGTCCGCAGGTTCGAAGACGTTGCCCAGGGGGATGCATGCGCCAGTTCCGTGTCCGCGCGCTCGTGACGCTCGCCGCCGCCGCATTTGCACTTGCCGCGTGCGGGAGCAGCAGCAAGAGCTCCTCGTCCACCGCCTCGACAACGATCCCGCCGAGCACCACGGTCGCGCCGGGCACCACGGCCGCGTCGACTACGCCGACTGCGGCGCCGGCGGCCGACGCCACGGTCAAGGTGGCGACAACGAAGCTCGGCATGGTGCTCGTCGATGACAAGGGACTCACGTTGTACCGGTTCGACAACGACACGACGCCCGGCGCGAGCACCTGCGGCGCCGGAGTATGCGCCACAACATGGCCGGCGGCGACCGTGACCGGCACCCCGACGGCGGGCCCCGGCATCGACGCGTCGAAGCTGACGACGTTCACGCGCGCCGATGGCAGCACCCAACTCCAGATCGCCGGGCACCCGCTCTACCACTTCGCGGGCGACGCCAAGGCCGGCGACACGAACGGTCAGGGGATCCTCGACAAGTGGTACGCGTCGGGCCCCGACGGCGACAAGGTGGGCGACAAGTCCTGATCCGGGATCCGCGCCGGGCGGCGTCGCTTCGTCTGAATCAGACGTTGCACTCAGACGACACTCTCGCCGGCTTCCACTCGCGGTCGCAGCAGCGACGCCAACCTCCCGCGATGCGCCGACGCATCACCGAAGGCGAGCTGGTCGAGCTGCGCCCGCTTCAAGAAGAAATGCAGGTCGTGCTCCCAGGTGAACCCGATGCCGCCGTGCACTTGCAAGGCCGAGGCCATCACCCGCTTCGACGCGTCGCCGCACCAGATCTTCGCAGTCGACGCCGCGACGGACGCCTCGGCATCGCCGACACCGATGCACCACGCCGCCCAATAGACCGTCGATCGCATGCCCTCGACGTCGACCAGCATGTCGGCGCAGCGATGCTTCACCGCCTGGAACGAACCGATCGGCCGCCCGAACTGCACTCGCTCCTTGGCATACTCGACCGCCAGGTCGAGGGCGCGTGAGGCGCTCCCGAGCAGATCGGCGCTCGTGAAGGTCGCGCCGCGATCGAGCAGCCGCGTTCGCGCCTCGGCACCCCCCAGCCGGAGCGCCGTCGACGGATCGAAATGTAGCCAGCCCAGCTCGCGGGTGAGGTCCATCGCGGGCTCGCGTCGGGGACGCTCGGTCAACTCCGTCGCGTACACGCCGTCGTCGGTGACCACGATGGCGACGTCGGCCGAGGGCGCGTACGGCACGGGTGCGTCCGCGTCCCACGCGACACATGCGATCGCGTCTCCCGTCAGCAGCCGCCCCACCCATGCGTCGTCTCCGGCGCGGGCGAAGGCGTCGAGCGCGAGGACCGTCGGAACGAACGGCGCCGGCGCGGCGTGCCGGCCGAGCTCCTCGACCAATACCGCGACCTCGACCGAACCGAGCCCGAGCCCGCCGCCGGATTCGGCCACCTCGACGCCGAGCCAACCCTGGTCGACCATCGCACGCCAGAGCGCGCGGTCGAACGGGGCATCAGTCGTGGTATGGACGCGGACGCGCGCGGGCGAGGCGAGGTCGGCGAGGACGTCACTCGCGCCCGCACGCAAGGCGAGCTGATCCTCGGTGAGGTCGAAGTCCATGGCCGCCCGAGTCTCGCAGGCGGTGTCACAGCTGCGTCAATCCCGGGGCTCACCTCCGGAGGCCGAACGACCGATCCCGCAGGAATCGGTAGATTGCACGGCGCCCCCGATGAAGGAGCCTCGGATGTCGGAAGCACCGGCCAAGCTGCTGTGGAACGGCAAGGAGATCGAGCTCCCCGTGGTGCGCGGCACCGAGAACGAGTACGCCATCGACATCTCCAAGCTGCGGGCACAGACGGGCCTCATCACGCTCGACTACGGATACGTGAACACCGGCTCGACCGAGTCGGCGATCACGTTCGTCGACGGCGACGCCGGCATCCTGCGCTACCGCGGGTACGACATCGACGACCTCGCGGAGCAAGAACACCCGTCGTTCCTCGAGACCGCGTGGCTGTTGATCTACGGCGAGCTCCCGACCGCCACGGAGCGGGCCGAATTCAGTCGTCAGATCCGCCTGCACACGCTCGTCCACGAGGACGTGAAGCGCTTCTACTACGGCTTCCCGAAGGACGCGCACCCGATGGCGACGACCGCGTCGGTGGTGAACGCGCTCGCCACCTTCTACCAGGACTCCGAAGACCCGCACGATCCCGAGCAGGTGCAGCTCTCGATCGTGCGACTGATGGCGAAGCTTCCGACCGTCGCGGCGTACTCGTACAAGCAATCGATCGGCCAGCCGTTCCTCTACCCCGACAACTCACTGGACCTGATCGAGAACTTCATCCGCATGATGTTCGCGGTACCGTCCGAGCCGTTCGAGGTGTCGCAGACGGTCGTGCACGCGCTGAAGCAGCTGCTGATCCTGCACGCCGACCACGAGCAGAACTGCTCCACCTCGACCGTGCGGATCGTCGGCTCCGCCGAGGCGAACTTGTACGCGTCGATCGCGGCCGGGGTCGACGCGCTGTGGGGTCCATTGCACGGTGGCGCCAACCAGGCGTGCGTGGAGATGCTCGAGGGCATCCGCGACAACGGGGGTGACGTGCGCGAGGCGGTACGGCGCGCGAAGAACCCGCACGACGACTTCCGTCTCTCGGGCTTCGGCCACCGCGTGTACAAGAACTACGACCCCCGCGCCAGGATCTTGAAGTCGACGGCGGAGCGCGTGCTCAACGAGCTGAAATCCAACGACGTGCTGTTCGACATCGCGCTCGAGCTCGAGGAGGTCGCGCTCACCGACGACTACTTCATCGAGAAGAAGCTGTACCCGAACGTCGACTTCTACTCCGGCCTCATCTACCGCGCGATGGGCTTCCCCACCGACATGTTCCCCGTGCTGTTCGCGATCGGACGCCTCCCGGG
>JALYLU010000529.1 GCA_030774075.1 Actinomycetota bacterium
CGTCGATACCGAGCGCCGGGATGCCGTTCGGATCGCCGCCCTGGCAGTGGGCGATCGGCGGCGGCGTGTCGGTGTCGGGGAAGGGCACGACGAGGATCGCCCAACTGCCGTTGTTCTCGAAGCGGTTGTCGATCACCGTGTTGTTGCGCCCACCCGCTATCACCATCCCCGTACCGGGCGGACCGAGGTCGGCGGTGCCGTGACCCGGAACGTTCGGGTTGTTGTTGTCGTGCACGAAGTTGTGCTCGAAGACCCAGCAGGAGCGGGTACCGGTCGGTCCGATCCCCTTGTTCGGGCATGCGCCGTCCTGCGGCGAGGGCGCGTCGTCGTTGTTCTGACTATTCGTGCTGAAGCCGGTCTTGTTGTGATCGAACTCGCTGTTCTGCACGATCAAATGGCCGCCCGAGTTGGTACCCGAGTAACCCAGCGCCGAATACTGGGCGTGCGCGTCGTCGAGCGTGGCGTTGCAATCGGGGCACCCACCGATGTAATAGCTGGAGTCCGACATGTTGCTCGCGTAGCTGTGGGCGATGACGCCGGGACCGTCGCTGTTGCTCACGAAGATGCCATACGAGCCGTCGCCGTCGGCACCGGCGTAGGTGCTCGTCGCCGACAGGTAGCTGCCGTTGTACGCGTGCAAGCCGATCGTGCCCGACCCGTCGCCCCCGTTCCACCAGATCTGGTTGCCACCGCCGTGCGACCCGGTGAGGAAGTTGCACACCGTGAGGTTCTCGATCGAGCCGCCGCTTGCCTTCCACACCTCCAAACCGTTGCGACCGACCGGCTTTCCCTTGGCGTCGACGGGCCCGAGGTCCTGATCGGCGGCGCGCGCGCTGCAACGCGGCGCACCGGGCTTCGTTCCGTCGATCACCACGGCAATGCGGTCCATCCCGCGGATGTGGACGCCGGGCGTCGCGACCCACACGCCCGAAGTCGTCGCCTTGCCCACCGGTACCGAACGGTCGTAACGCTCGTGGTAGTCGCCCGGGGCGATGAGCACCCAATCGCCGGGCTTGGCCGCGGCGACCGCGGCCTGGATGGTGGGGTAGGTGCCGGCGTGGCCTTGGTACGTGCCGACCAGGAGCACACGCGCAGCTGCGGCGCCGCTCTTTCCGCTCGGCGCCGAGCTCGAGCACGCCGACAGTCCCGCCCCAACCAACAGCGCGATCACGGCGCCCCGCCGACCAGTCATGTCGCGGACATTACCGACGCATCCACGTCGATCCGAGCGCCCGCTCCTAATATCGTCACTGTGACGCAACATGCGTGTCGTTGGTGCGGACAGAAGTTCGCAGAGGCCGCCGGCGCGGGACGACCGCGGCTCTACTGCAAACGGGCGTGCCGCCAGCGCGATTACGAGGCCCGCCGGCGCGGCCTCGAGCTCGGCCTCGGCGAACACGAGCTCGTGATCACTCGCGAAGAGCTCGAGCAAATTCGAGATCGCCTGTACGTCCTGGCGTGCACGGTCGAGGATGCCGAACGCGACCTGCGCCAGCCCGAGGCACGACGGGCGAAGGAGCTACGGCGCGTCCTCGAGTTCGTCCTCGAGACCGCCCGCGAGTGCATAGGGCCCGCGCCCGGCGCGCCGTAGCCAGCCTCTGGCGTGTCATCCGGTTCCCAGGCGACTGCTCGCCGGAACACAGACGGTCCGAGCGTGTGAAGCGCGTCCATGCTCGGTCGAGTCGTTCAACATTGCCGAGCGGAACGCAACGCTCCGTCAGCGGTGAAATCGGCTCCTATAGGAATATCGGCTCCTATAGGAAAACGGCGTGGCGAGGTCTGGCTCGTCGCCGCGCGCGATCCGCCGGCGATCGTTGCGCGACGGCGGTGCGCGATACTCATCGATCCGTGCGGGGTGCTGCTGACCATGGAGGTATCGGGGCGTGGGCGGGAAATGGTTGGCAGGACTAGGTGCGGTCGGGTTGTTGGTCGCGGCTGCGTGTGGCTCGTCGGGCGGGCAGCGGGCCGTCCCGCTGTCGGGCATTCACAAGATTGAACATGTCGTGATGATCATGCAAGAGAACCGGTCGTTCGACAGCTACTTCGGGACGTATCCCGGCGCGAACGGTATCGCGATGGCGCATGGCACACCGACGGTGTGCGTGCCCGATCCGGCGAATGGTGGCTGTGTCCGGCCGTATCCCGATCATGCCGATGTGAACGGTGGTGGCCCGCACGGCGCGCCGAACGCTCGCGCGGACATCAACCACGGAAAGATGGACGGTTTCGTGGACATGGCGGAACTCGCGCAACGCGACTGCGCCGATCAGGAGGACCCGAACTGTTCGGCGACCGAAGCCGTTGACGTGATGGGCTACCACACGCAAAGCGACATCCCGAACTACTGGAAGTACGCGCATGACTTCGTGCTGCAGGACCACATGTTCGAGCCCGTCGCGTCGTGGAGCCTGCCGGAGCACCTGTTCCAGGTTTCGGGATGGTCGGCGAACTGCACACAGCACGACCAGCCCAGCAGTTGCAGCAACGCCGACATGCCAACCCCGACGCCACGCAACGGTAATCCGACGCATCTCCCGGCCCGCCCCGCGGGAGGACCGATCTACGCGTGGACCGACCTCACGTACCTGTTGCACAAGAACCACGTGTCATGGGGTTACTACGTCGTGGCCGGGACCGAACCCGACTGCGAGAACGATGCCGCGGTCTCGTGCTCGCCCGTCAAGCAGAACGCCCACACGCCCAGCAAATGGAACCCATTGCCGTTCTTCGACACCGTGAAGGCAAACCACCAACGCGGAAACATCAAGTCGGTATCCAGCTTCTACGCCGCCGCCCGGAAAGGCAAGCTGCCGGCAGTGTCGTGGGTCGTCCCGTCGGGTGTCGTCAGCGAACATCCGCCGTCGCGCATCAGCGACGGTGTCGCCTTCACGACGAGTCTCATCAACGCGGTCATGAACGGACCCGATTGGGACTCAACCGCGATCTTCTTGTCCTGGGACGACTGGGGCGGCTTCTACGACCACGTCGTTCCCCCGGACGTCGATGCGAACGGCTACGGCCTACGGGTTCCCGGACTGGTCATCAGCCCTTACGCCAAACGCGGCTACATCGACCACCAAACGCTAAGTTTCGACGCGTACACGAAGTTCATCGAAGACGACTTCCTCGGCGGCCAGCGTCTCGACCCGGCCACCGACGGCCGACCCGACTCGCGCCTCACCGTGCGCGAGAACGCCGAGATCCTCGGCGACCTCACCTCGGACTTCGACTTCACCCAAACGCCACGCCCACCCGAACCCCTGCCAGTCCACCCAACAAGCACACTCACCCGATCTCCGTGAGCCCTGCGACATTCGCGCTGGAGACTTCATCACCGATCCGATCTGCGTCGGGGCGCTGCGTCGTTTGTCCGTGGCGGTCGTCGGGATATCAAGCTCGAGTATTTCGGTGCGGTGGAGACGCACCGGCGTGGAGCTCTCCATGACCATCTGATCTTCGTGGCGGATCGAGGGCTCACGTTCTCGGTGTCGGCAGTGCGGAAGCTGGCGATTGCTCATGGGTACGGGCACGAGCTCGTGCTCGACGTGTTGCCGGTCGATGGGGCGAAGTTTGAGAAGGTCGCTGCGTACTGCGGCAAGATCGCCAGCTACGTCGGGAAGGCCTGCGACGAGCGAGCGGCGGTGCCGTGGCGTGCGGCCGGTGAGAACCCGAACAAGGGCCGCCAGTGGCGAGCGTGGACCCGTTCCCGTGGTTGGTCATGCTCGATGGCTGAAGTGCGCCGGCGTCGGC
>JALYLU010000530.1 GCA_030774075.1 Actinomycetota bacterium
GCTGCAAGGGTTCGACTCGCCGGTCGTTGCGACCGCGTTCAATCCGAGCGGAACTCGCCTTGCCGCGACGACGATCACGCGGACCACGCTGTACGACACGACGACGTGGAAGCCCGTCGGCCCGCCCCTGGGCTCGTCGCAGCGCGGCTCGAACGGCGTCGACTTCAGCCCCGACGGGCGGACGCTGGCGATCGCGGGTGGAAAGGGCAGCGTCGAGCTGTGGGACGTAGCGACGAGGAAAGAGCTTCGCAAACTGACGGATCCGGCGGCGGCGACATCCGACCAGCCAATGCTCTCCTTCGTCGCCTACAGCCCCGACGGCAGCGTCATCGCCGCAGGCCCGCAAGAGCTGAACCACGTCACATTGTGGGCCACTGCGAGCGGTCACATGATCGGCCGACCGATCACGACCAACCCGCCCGGGACGGGCGGCGCACAGTCGATCTCGTTCAGCCCGGATTCGAAGCGGATCGCCGTCCCCGCCGCCACAGGGACCGTGGGGATCTGGGAGGTCGCCACCGGACGCCGGATCGGAAAGCCGCTCGCGATCGGAAACGCAGACGTGCAGACGGCGATCTTCGCCCCAGGCGGCCAGAGCCTGATCGTGAGCGACGACTCCGGCTCGGTCTCTGTCGTCGACATCAAGACGGGCCGGCCGATCCGTCCGCCGCTGTCGGTCGGCGGCGACCCGGCCACCTGGCTCGACCTCGGTCCGGACGGACGGCTGCTCGCCGTGGGCTCCTACGACGGGCCGGTCTTCGTCTGGGACCTGAAAACCGGTGCGACGTACGGCTCCGCGCTCGCGGCCGACACGAGCCCGGTCAGCAATGTCGTGTTCAGTCCCGACGGCCGGACCCTGGTGACCTCTCACCTACGTTCGGCGGTCGTGTGGGACATGAGCGGAGGTCAGGCGATCGGAGAGCCGCTGGGCGGACCGACGGATTTGATCACCGACGTGTCGTTCAGCCAGGACGGCAAGTGGCTTGCGGCCGGGCGGTTCGACGACGGCACCGTCGTCTATTACACGGAGACTCGACGAGCGGCTCTCCTGATCGGCAGCGATTCAGTCGTCACCGCGGTCGCGTTCCAGCCCGACGGGAACCTGATCGCAGTCGGAACGATCGACGGGAAGGTGCGGTTGTTCGATCGAAGGACCGGGGCGGCCGTCGGCTCCCCGGTCGACGGTGGGCACGTGGCGGTCTGGCAGGTGGGCTTCAGCCCCGACGGTCAGCTCCTCGCGGTGGCCGTCGACCCCAACGGCGTGGACGGGTTCAACAGTCAGCAGCGGCAAGGCGAGGTGCGGCTCTGGGACGTCGACTCACGCGCTCCCGTGGGACGGCCGATCAAGCCGGGCGGCGGATCGGTGATGTCGCTGGCTTTCAGCCAAGACGGCACGCTGCTCGCGACCGGTAGCTACTTCGGGCGGATCGACCTCTGGGACGTGTCCACCCAGGCTCGGCACGGCAAGCCGATGCGGGTGACGGACGACGGCGTCCCGAGCGTCGCGTTCGATCCGGACGCCCGTCTCGTCGCCGGCGGCGGTGCGATCGGCCCGGTGCGAGTGTGGCGCGTAGCCGATCAGCGGCCGGCCTTTCCGCCTCTCGCCGGTCACACAGGCCCGATAACCGGTTCGAGTTTCGACCCGACGGGCTCGTTACTCGCAACCACGAGCGCGTTCGGCGGGACAAGGCTGTGGGATCCGGCGACTGGTCTCGGCTACGGCGACGAGTTGGCGGGTAGCACGAGACCCGAAGTGCAGATCGATCTTCCACCGTTCCTGGGGTTGCGGAACGCGTTCAGCCCGGACGGCAAAATGCTTGCCACTGCGGGAGTCGAAACGCGCGCGATGCTGTGGGACGTCGACCCGGCGGTCTGGCGCCGACGTGCCTGCGCGATCGTGGGTCGCAACCTGACCCGCGAGGAATGGACGCTGTACTTGCCGCCGGGGACGCCCTACCGCGCGACGTGCTCGGAGTGGCCCACCGGCTGAGCCGGCCCGCAGCCTTGCCGAACGGTCCGGAACTGTCACCTTTGAGCAACCAATGTCGGGCTGTCCAGGGCATGGATCCCGGCGCACGTGACCGGCACCGTTGACTGAACGTAATTGTCAATCGGAGGTGCGCGATGAAAGTCCTGAGACGCGGAAGCCTGGCCACCCTCGTTGCGCTCACGGTGGCCCTTGTCACTGCACTCGCGGTTGTGCCCGCGGCAACTGCGAACAAGCCGGCGCGGGAGGTCATCCCAGCCCCGGACGACAGACTGATCACCGACCAATGCACCTTCCCGGTCCTTGGCCACATCGACGGTAGTGAGATCGACACGACCTTCACCGACAAGGCCGGCAACCCTGTCAGGCTGCTCGGAGTCTTTCCCGGCAACACGCTGACGTTGACCAACCTCGACACCGGCAAGGAGATCACTGTCGGCGCGACAGGGTCGTTCCAGCTCCGGGTCGAGCCAGACGGGTCGGCATCCGCGATGGTGACCGGTCACGGCGCTTGGCTCGGAAACCCGATCACCGGAGAGCCGGGGATTTGGTTCCAGAGCGGCCGGGTGAGTGCCACCTTCAACACTGAAGGGGACACGACGTCGATGAAGAGCACTGGCGATCTAGTGAACCTTTGCGCCCGGCTCGAGTCCTAGCCGCATACCGAGCAGGGCGAGCGATCTGCGCTGATGGTCACGCCTTGCCGAACGGTCAGAAATTGTTCCCTTTGCGCAATCGACGTCGGCCCGCACGGGGCATCGTGCCGGGCGCGCGAAAGCGGCACTGTTGACGGAACGCAATGTCAATCGGAGGTGCGCGATGAGATTGAAACTGACACCCATCTCGATGCTCCTGGCAATCCCCGTCGTGCTCGCGGTCGCGGGCACCGCGACGAGCGGCACGTCGCAGCGGCCCGTGTACCAGGCTCCGCAGAGTTACTACCTGGCTCTCGGAGACTCGATGGCCTACGGCTTCCAGCCGACCAAGGCGAATGCAGGGGCTCCACCGTCGGGGTTCAACACCGGCTACGTCGACGTCTTCGCCGCCCGTTTGCGGAAGCTTTCTCCGAAGATCCAGGTCGTCAACTACGGATGTCCCGGTGAATCCACAGTGACATTCGCCCGGGGTGGCTGTCCCGCGCTCGCCGACGGCGTCAAGCTGCACGACGCGTTTCGCGGATCCCAGCTCAAGGCGGCACGGTCTTTCCTTCGAGCTCACCCCGGAAAGGTGAGTCCGGTCACCGTGACGCTTTGGGGGGCCGACCTGTTTCCTCTGTCGGCGAGAGGCAAGCGCGCGCCGAGCGCGATCGCGTCGTTCGCTGCGCGCTTCAATTCGATCCTCCAGCAACTTCGGGCCGCGGCGCCGAACGCCGAGATCATTGTGTCCGGAGCGTGGAACCCCGAGGCCGATCGGCTCGCTCAGGCGGAGCCGCTCTACCGCTCGGTCGATGCGGCGATCCGACATGCGGCGACGGCGTCCCACGTGCGAGTCGCGAACATGTTTGCCGCCCTGAACGGTCCGGGGAACGTCAAAGCCCAGAAGGATCGGCTCTGCGCGTTCACGTTCTACTGCTCGGCGAAGGGCGATCCGCATCCGACCGATGCCGGATACCGCGCGATGGCCGACGCCTTCATGAGTGCGTCGGGCTACCCGCGGAAGCCGTAGACACGCCTACCGTTTCGAGCAACGGATCGGCCGCCTCCGGGCGGCCGGCTCGGCGTGAAGAAGCCGAAGGGCAACTCGGAGAAGAAGGTCGTCCT
>JALYLU010000531.1 GCA_030774075.1 Actinomycetota bacterium
GGCTGTCGGCGCGCAGCGATCTCGGGCCGCCGCCGCCGAGGGCACCCTGCATGACGAAGTTGAGCGCGCGCACGTTCGCGGCCTCGTAGCGGTCGACGCGACCGCGCACCATGGCGCCGAAGTGCTCCTTCACCCGGGCGGCGGTTACTTCGCGCACGATGAGCGCGTACGTCTCGTCGTCGCTCGCGAACAGCGCGACGTTCGCGACGTCGCCCTTGTCGCCGGCGCGGTATCCACACAGCTCTCGCAGTGCGAGCCGGGCCACGGCTAATTGACCTCCTCGAGCACCACACGCACCTCCGCGTCGACGACGGACTTCTCGATGAGCGTGGGCCAGATCGACAAGAGCTCGGTCGCACTGGTGCCCGCGCCGCGTCCGGCTCCGGTCATGCCCGCGGGGGGAGCGGAAAGCGTCAGCGGTACGAGCTCGCGTCCGACGAGACCCGCCGTGCGTTGATCTGCGCATCGCCACGCGATCCGGAGCGTGCATTCCGGTGGCTCGGACGCGGAGTGTGGAACTGTGGGCCCACCCAGCGCGTTGACGCCCCAGTATTCGACGAGCCACTCGTCGACCTCGAGGTCGGCGAGCTCGACGCGCTTTCGGAATATCGCGGCGGTCGCCTTCGCCTTCTCGTACGCGTCGGGCCACGAGAACGCGACCCGTGCTTCGCCCGCCCAACCCGCGTGCGCCGAAAGCAGCAGCTTGTACGTCTCCGTCGCCGGCGCTCCGCGCACATCACTGATTCGCACGTGATCGTCGGTGAGGTCGACGAATCGCGCCGACGTGAAGTCGGCGACGACGTCGGGGGACAGGTACCGGGCCGGGTCGTGGACCTCGTACAGCAGCTGGTGCCGCAGCGTGTCGGTCGAGACCCGGCCTCCGGACCCTCGAGGTTTCGAGATCACCGCCGTTCCGTCCGCATCGACGCTCGCGATCGGGTACGGCAGGTCCCACGGGTGGGGCAGCGCCCACCAGTCGCCGGAGTAATTGCCACCGATGCTCTGCCCCGAGCACTCCAGCAGGTGACCGACGAGGATGCCGGCCGCGAGCCGGTCCCAGTCGTCCCAGCCCCAACCGTGCTCGTGCACGAGCGGAGCGAGAAAGAGTGAAGCGTCCGCGACTCGTCCGGTAATCACGATGTCGGCGCCCTGCGCCAGCGCGTCGACAATCGGGCGCGCGCCGAGGTACGCCGACGCGAACAGCGACGGTCCGGGAAACGCTTCGAACGGCTCCCCAGTGTCGAGGTGCGCGAACGGCTGCCCCGATTCGGAGTGCAACGCGCCAAGTCGCGTGAGCACGTCGTCGCCGACGACGGTCGCGATCGTGACGCCGCTCACCCCCAACTTGCGCGCGGTGTCGATCGCGGCGTGCGCGGCTGCGGTCGGGTTGATGCCTCCGGCATTGGTGATCACTTTGGTGCGACCGTCGGCGACGAATGGCAACGCCCGGGAAAGGTACGCGGGAAGATCGCGGGTGTAGCCGCGCGACTCGTCGCGTTGGCGATCCTTCTGGAGGATCGCGAGCGTCAGCTCCGCCAGCGCCTCGAGGCAGAGATAGTCGACACCTTCCGCGAGGAGCGCGTCGACGGCCGTCGGTGTGTCGCCGTAGAAGCCCTGTCCGCCCGCGACTACGACTTCACCCATGTTCGGGCTCACGCATGAACGGGTGGTAGGCGATCGAACCAGGGGCGCGCGTGCTCGAGCTGCGCGGCGACGCGGAGCAGGACGTCTTCCCGGCCGTACGCAGCCATCAGCTGGACGCCGATCGGCAGGCTGTCGGCGTTCCAGTGCAACGGTAGGGAGATCGCGGGCTCGCCGGTCATGTTCGCGAGCGGGGTGTACGGCACGAAGGTCGCGGCGCGCATGAAGCCGAGCAGCGGCTCGTCGGGCGTGCTGAACGTGCCGAGCTCCACGGGCGGCTCGCCGAGTGTCGGCGTCAGCAGCAGGTCGTAGCCCGACGCGTACCACTCCTCGACCTTGCGTCCGAGCTCGAGCACGGCGTGCTGCGCGTCGACGTAGTCGGGCGCCGTGATCGAGCGGCCGAGCTCTCCCAGCGACCACGTCAGCGGCTCGACGTCGGCCGGCGTGATCTCGCGGCCGACCTTCCGCTCCCAGTACCGCAGGTTGTACACGAGCGTCGTCGCCCACAGCGTCGTGAAGTGACCGACGAGGGTCGGGTCGAGCAGTGCGGACGGGAACGTCTCCTCCACAGTGTGCCCGAGCGACTCCAGGAGCTGCGCGGTTTCGCGCGCCGCGGTGACACAGTCGGGATGGATCTCGCCGGTGTCGAGCGGATTGTGCGTGAGCAGACCAATGCGCAGCCTTCCCGGCGACGCATCGACCTCCTGGCGGTACGAACGATCGGGCGCCGGCGCGCGCACCGTGTCGCCGAGTGCTGCGCCCTGCAGCGCGTCGAGAACGCCCGCGGTGTCGCGCACGGTCTTCGTCACGCAGAGCTCCACCGTCAACAGGTCGTCGACCACGCTGTAGTCGGGCATGAGCGACGTGCGACCGCGCGATGGCTTGAGGCCGACGAGGCCGCAGCAGCTCGCGGGAATGCGAATCGATCCGCCGCCGTCGTTCGCGTGTGCGACCGCCACCATCCCGCTCGCGACCGCGGCGGCCGAACCGCCGCTCGACCCTCCGGTCGTGCGGCTCGTGTCCCACGGATTGCGCGTCGGGCCGTAGGCCTCCGGCTCCGTCGTGGGTACGATGCCGAGCTCGGGCGTGTTGGTGCGGCCGATGCAGACGAAGCCCGCGTCGAGATAGCGCTGGGCCAGCGCGTCGGTGTGATCCGCGCGGTAATCGGCGTCGCGCAGGAACTTCATGCCCTCGTGGTGAGGGTCGCCTTCGATTCCCGCGAGCAGGTCCTTGACCATCAGCGGCACACCCCGGAACGGACCGTTGGGCAACGTGCCGCGCGCTTCTTCGCGGGCCCGATCGAAGCGCGGATGGATCACCGCGTTCAGCTCGGGATTCAGCTTCTCGACGCGTGCGATCGCGTCGTCGACGAGCTCGAGCGCCGAGGCCTCGCCGGTGCGAACGAGCTCGGCCTGGGCGGTCGCATCGAGAAACGTGTCCGCCATGCCTGGCTCCTTCGTGTGGGGTCGCTACGCGTGCACGGGTGGACGTCGATCGGCCCATGGTCTTGCTTGTTCGAGCTGCGCGGCCACCCGGAGCAAGAGATCCTCGCGGTACGGCGCGCCGACCAGCTGAACGCCCAACGGGAGGCCCGACGCCGACGTGCCGAGGGGGACCGACATCGCGGGCTGGCCGGTGACGTTGAACGGCGCGGTGAACAGCACGAACGGCAGGAGGCGAGAGCCGCCCGTCTCGGGATCAGTGAGGTCGCCGAGCACCGGCGGCGGTTCCGCGCAGGTGGGCGTGAGCACGAGGTCGAATCCGCCGTCGAACCACCACGCGATCGTGCGCCGGGCCCACGCCTGCATCCTCGTCAGCGTCCGCACGTAGCTCCCGGCGTCGATCGCCGCGCCGGCTTCGAAGCTGGCCCACGTCGACGGCTCCATGTCGTCGGGCGTCACCGGGTGCCCGATCGCGATCTCGACGTCGGTCATGTCGGCCCGCAACGACGCGAGCATCACGGTGCCGAACGTCTCGAGCAACGCCCCGTCGTCGAGGGCGTCGGGTGCCTCCTCGACCACGGAATGGCCGAGCGACTCCAGCAACCGCGCCGTATCGTCGACTGCGGCGATGCACTCCGGGTC
>JALYLU010000532.1 GCA_030774075.1 Actinomycetota bacterium
CCCGCATGCGATGGCCTTGGCGATATCTCCGCCGGTCCGCATCCCGCCGTCGGCGATCACGTGGCAGTAGCGGCCGGTCTCGTCGAGGTGGCGGATGCGGGCGCCGGCCGCGTCGGCAATCGCGGTGGCCTGCGGCACACCGATGCCGAGCACGCCACGGCTCGTGCACGCGTGGCCCGGCCCCACACCGACGAGGACGCCGACCGCGCCGGTGCGCATCAGGTGCAGCGCCGTCGAGTACGACGCGCAACCCCCGACGATGACGGGGAGGTCGAACTCCCGGATGAACTTCTTGAGGTTCAGGGGCTGGCGCTCGGGGTCGTGCGACACGTGCTCGGCCGAGACGACCGTGCCCTGCACGACGAGGACGTCGAGCTCGGCGTCCAGCACGTGCTTGGCATACAGCTCGACCCGCTGCGGCGTGAGCGATGCGCACACGGTGACACCGCCGGCCTTGATCTCGCGGATGCGCTGTGGGATGAGCTCTTCCTTGATCGGCTCGTCGTACAGCTCCTGCATGCGGCGGGTCGCCTTTTCGGGCGCGAGCGCGGCGATCTCCTCGAACACCGCGTCGGGATCCTCGTATCGGGTCCAGAGACCTTCGAGGTTCAAGCACGCAAGTCCGCCGAGTCGTCCGATCTCGATGGCCGTCGACGGCGAGACGACTCCGTCCATCGCAGCCGCCATCATCGGCAGCTCGAACTTGTACGCGTCGACCTCCCACGTGATGTCGATGTCCTCGGGATCTCGCGTACGCCGGCTCGGCACGATCGCGATGTCGTCGAACCCGTACGCTCGGCGTCCGGACTTTCCGATCCCGATCTCAACTTCCACGGTTCCTCCGGCCTTGTCGTCTCAGTGCGGATGTCGTCTCAGTGCGGACGGCGTTTCAGCTCGAGTGTCGTCTCACCTCGGAATCTTCCAGGATATCCACCTCATGCGGAGAACTCGCGATGCTGAGTGGACTACTCCGCAGGGGCCGATGCCCATTTCGACTGTGGACAGGTAATCAATTGTGCGGTCGACTGCGATCGCGAGGTGATCTCGATGTGGCCATTGGGCGTGATTGCCGGGGTGATCTCCGCCGGGGCGCTCGCTCGCGTCTTCCTCGGGCGCGACAGGGTGCCGCCGATGGAACGACGCCTCCGCGCCCTCGCCCTGCTGCGCGATCTGGCGGAGCAACCTCGTTCCGCGATCCCCGACCTCGTCCCGCCGCCCGAACCGCCAACCGATCACGTCCGGATCCTCGAGGAAGCCCCCGAGGGCGAGCGCGCCTCGACCCGACGGCCCGCGACCCGCCGGACGCGGGCGCAACGGTCTGGAGAGCCCCACTCGAGCGCCTCGTCGGCCGCGATCGAACGTCCCACGATCGAGATCCGCTCGTCGGCCGCCCGCGACCCCGGTCCACTCATCGCCGAGGCTGCGCCCACCGGCGGGCCAGCTGTGACGGCCCCCGCGTCCCGCCACTTCTCTCGCGTCTCCGTAGCGGCAATCGCGGCGGCGTTCGTCGTTGCGGTGACCGGCATCGTCGCGGCGGTCGCACTCAACGGTCACAGCCCGGCGCGCGCCACAGCATCGCACGCGCACCAGGGCCGCGCCGAGAAGCCACGATCCCTCGTGTCGACGACCGCCACCGCGGCGCCGTCGACGACTACTCCCGCTCCGGTCGCGCCCGTCGTCGCGCGCTCGACCAACGGCGCGACCGTCTCGGTCCGCAACCCGTTCCGGCTCACGCTGCACGCGAACGGGACGTGTTGGGTCGAGATCACCGACGCGACCCGCCACACGCTGTTCACGGCCACCCTGCACTCCGGACAGCAACAAGAGATCCCCGGCGCGGGGCCCATCGTCGTGCGCCTCGGTTACACGCCGGCGATGACCATCTCGGTCGACGGCATCGATCTCGACCTCAGCGGCCTCGGACAGACGACGAATCTCACGTTCCAGAGCGCCTGAGCCCAGACCGCCTGAGTTTCGCCCGCGCGCCGGGGTTCAGGCGCTCGAGCCGGTGCAGAAACCGACCTTGTCCGTGTGATCGGTGCCGTCCGCGCAATGCAGGTCGACGTTCGCGTGCGAGAACACGCCCTGCGGACTCTCCCAACCCGGCACGACCCACGCGTGCACCATCCACAGCGTCTCGCGCATGAACTGGCCGTGGAGGGCGTCGCAGGCCGACTTCTTCACGTCGGAATCCGGCGGGAAAGGAACGCCGATCTTGCCCTTGTCGAATGTGATGCAGAGGTTCGTGTGGCGGTGCCAGCGATCGTTCGGTCCGGCGAAGCCCTCGGGCGCGGTCGTGGTGAACGACCCGTACATCAGCCCGGTGATGCGCGAGGTGGGCGCCGTGCCTTGATAGATGAGGGCGAGCGGATTCGCCGCCTCGACGACACTCGAGTGACTCGTGTACGACGACGCACTCCTGCTGATCGATACGTAGTGCGCGCCCGCCCCCGGCGTGAACTGCCCCGCGAGGATGTAGCCCGCCTTCGTCGCATCACCGACCGTCGGGTATTGCATCGCGGTCGAGCGCGCCACGACGAGCTGGACCGCGAGCTGCTGTCGTTGGGCCGGCGTCAGGGGCTTGTCGGGACCGAGCTCCGCCTGCTCGTCGGCATTCGTGCGAAGGCCGATCGCGGTTGGCTGCGTCGTGGTCGTGGTCGCCGGCTTGGCGGGCTTCGCGGGCGGCGCCACCACCTTCTCGGTCGCCGAGTGGCCGCCCGACGAGGAACATGCGGCGCCGAGGACGACGGCGGCGATGGTCGCGACGAAAATTTCCGCGAACGCGACGTGCCCGTGGTTTCGCATCGACCCCGAGCCTACTGCCGTTTCGGAGGAGCGCAACGGGCCATACCCCGTCAACGTCCCGCGACCAGATGGGCCAAGAAGCTGGTGAGGATGCGGGCGGTCGCGCCCCAGACCGTCTCGTCCTCGAGATCGTAGAAATGCACGTCGAAGTCGGCCGTGTGCGTGTCCCAGCGCTCCTCGCGGTACGCATCGGGATCGAGCAGCTCCGAGAGGCGGACCTCGAGGGTGCGCACGACCTCGCGCGGGTTCGGCGTGAGCACCGGAGGCCCCGGCAGGAACCCCACGAACGGTGTGATCGTGAACCGCGTCGCAACGGTTCCGATGCCGTCGAGGCGCGCCACGATCTCCACGTCGTCGGGCGCGAGACCCACCTCTTCGTGCGCCTCGCGCAGCGCCGTCGCGCGCAGGTCGGTGTCGACACCGGCCTCGAACTTTCCGCCCGGGAACGCGATCTCGCCCCGGTGCGAGGGCATCGTCTCCGGTCGCTTGATGAGCACGACCCTGGTATCGCCGTCCGCTTCGTACAACGGTACGAGCACCGCCGCGGCTTGACTGCCCTCGACGTGCGGACCCTTCTCGACCGCCGGCGGCATACCTGCGAGCCGCTCCCGAACCTCGGCGAGCGTGAACCGGCGTTGCTCGGGGGCGAGCGCCGCCCACGGCGGCAGTTGCCCGGGACGGTACGACTGCGGACGCGGAATGTGCTGTTGACCCCCTCGTCGCGTCGCCACGGCGACGATCGTACTGATGCCGCGCGAAACTCCTGCCCCTATGGACTGGAACCTCGCAACGGCGTTCGAGTCGGTCTGCGACGCGCTCCCCGATCGCATCGCGCTGATCCAAGGCGAACGCCGCGTCTCGTGGCGGTCATTCGATGAGCGCGCCGCCCGCGTCGCCGCCGCGTTC
>JALYLU010000533.1:0-1757 GCA_030774075.1 Actinomycetota bacterium
CGCTCCCCGTTGCTCAGCATCAGTCGTGTCATCGCCGTGCTATCAGCGATCGCGAGCCGCGACGGACTCGACAATACGAGGATCTCGGCACCACCCACCGCCACAACACCCCCATCCCGTTCCGACACGAGGGGGTGGATGAGCCCATACTCCGGCCGCGGGGCGTACGAGACTTCGACCTCCACTACGCCGGCTGTACACGTCGCCTCACGCACGACGACATGGGGTGCGCCGATGCCGAGATCGTGACCTCGATTTCCAGGCCCCATGACCAAGGCATCGACGACGGTGAGCACACCGGTCGGACTGCGGAAAGTCGTCTCGAGCACCATCGTGCGATCCAGGTAGCGGCGCGAGACCTCGGTTGCGCCGACCCCGCTGATCGACCAGTGACCCGCATCCTCACCGAGGAGACGCGCAAACACCGAGTCGCTGTCGAACCGAGGGAAGCACAACCAGTCGATCGAGCCGTGCCGACTCACGAGTGCGGCCGAGTGTCGGTCCGAAAGCATCGCGTAGTCGGCGATCGCCACGCCACTCATTCGTCCAACATCGTAAATCTGCACCCGAGCATCGTCGAGCGATCCGTGTCGGTGTAGTTCCCAGAGATGGACTGCGTCGTTAGGTTGGTGTAATGCGGATATTGACCGAACCTGATCCCAACCCTTCGGGGACTATCGCCGAGCACGTCGCGCGTCCGCCGTCGCGTCCACTGGATCGAGCATTCATAAGACTCAACATGATCTCCTCGGCTGACGGCGGCTCCGACGTCGCGGGCTTGTCAGGTGGTCTAGGAAATCGAGACGACCACGCGGTGTTCGCAGCGCTGCGCGAGCAGGCGGATGGGGTACTCGTCGGGATGACCACGGTCGTATCCGAGCACTACCACGCCCCGACCGCTCCGGGTCTAGAGATCTTCGTTATTGCCGAGAATACGGACGTCTCGGGCGACCCGGATCTCTTCGCTTCCGGTCGCGCGACCTTGGTGATAGCCGAAGACGCCGGGCAGGTACCCGGGGGGGTTCGTGCGCTGCGTGCGGGCACGGATGGCGAGGTCGACCTGCGCAAGGTCAGTGTGCTCCTCGCCGGGAAGGTCATCGTGATGGAGGGTGGTCCGACCACGGCCGGGGCGATGGTGTCGCTCGGACTCGTGGACGAGTTCTTTCTCACAATCGCGCCGCGCGTCATTGGCGGAAACTCAGCTCGCGTCGTGCACGGGCTGGAGGCCGACCCCGAGCCGTGGGAATTGCTTCACGGTTTCGTTGACGAGCAGGGTTTCCTGTTCCTGCGGTACGCGCGAGTGTCTTACTCGGCGAGGAAGTTGACCACGTGAGCAAGCCGGTAGCCGTGCTGTTCGACGTGGACGAGACCCTGGTCCATACGGGTGGGTCGGGAGCTCGCAGTTGGAGTGCTGCCTTCGAGAAGCTCCACGGCGTTAGTGCCGACATCGGGCAGCACACGGCGGCGGGCGAGACCGACCCGCAGGTGGCCCGCGAAACCTTTCGCGGTGTTCTCGGGCGGGATCCGAGCGCCGACGAGCTCGACAACATCTATGCCCGCTACCTGCTGCACCTGGCCGAAGACATCTGGACCTCCGAGCAGTACAGGGTCCTCCCGGAGCGGAGCAGATCCTGGTGCGCCTCGGCGAGGCCGGCGTGATACTCGGCCTGGTTTCCGGTGCGATGGAAGGCGCGGCGCGTACCAAGCTCATGCCGGCCAACCTCAACCGTTTTTTTCTCTTCGGTGCGTACGGCTCG
>JALYLU010000533.1:1767-3710 GCA_030774075.1 Actinomycetota bacterium
GACGCTGGCCGTCGAAAAGGCCGCCCGCTTGCACGACCCGCTCACGCCCGACCAGGTCTACGTCGTCGGCGACACTCCCCGAGACATCGCGGCCGCCAAGGCCGCCGGGGCGATCTCGGTCGGGGTAGCGAGCGGCCATTACTCGACCGACGAGCTGGGCGAGGCCGGAGCCATCCACGTTCTCGGTTCCCTCGAGGATCCGTTCCCGGGCCTTTGATCGGTGGTATGTCCTTACGGCCAAGCGCGCGAGCCGCGACTTCGCCCGTAGCGTGGAACGGATGGCCGACGACCCGGACGGCAACCAGAAGATTCGGCGGCTTGTCGGCGTGTACAACGCGAACGGATCGGTCGGTGGCGAGCTGGCCTACTTCATCGGCGCTCGACTTGGTCGAGCCCACTGTGCGCTCTGCGACATCACGCACGGTCTCGTGCGCGAGCGCGCGACCTGGAAGGCGTTCCGTCTGCGTGTTCCGGTGCCGTTCGATACATACCATCGCGACGATCAGCCCGCGGAGGTCCGCGCTGCGCACGGGGATCGTGTCCCGGTTGTAGTCGCCGCCACCGACGACGGCTTCGTCGTGCTCGTCGACTCTGACGAATTGTCGGCGTGCGCCGGGTCGATCGAACAGTTCTCGCACGCGATCGACGCGGCGGTGACGCGGGCCGGGCTGAGCATGCCGACATGAATGCGACCACAATCGCTGCTTCTGCCGCCCGACGGCTTGTCGTCGTCAGCCTTGTCGTCATGATGGCTGGGGCATGTGCAGACGGCAGTTCGAAAAGACACCGACGTCCTCGGCCGGCGCGTCCACGTCCGCCAGTGCGCCGACAGGGACGGCCACTACCACGACCGCACCTTCCAAGTTCGCACGTCTCTACCTACAGATCCTCGGCCCTGCGGACGCCGCGACCGGTCAGTTCTTCGCCGCGCTCAAAGCGCTCCCAAACACCGCCACCGGTGCCGACGCCCAGAAGATCGCGACCCCAGCGGCGGACGCGATCGACGCGGCTGACCACCGGCTCTTGCGGGTGACTTGGCCCGGAAAGGTCGCCCGCGACGTCAACGCGCTGATACTCGCGAATGCGCAACTCGTCCGCGATCTTCGCAACCTCGCCCCACAACCGAGCGTCACCTCTGGAACTTGGAAAATCCAGTTCGAAAGCGACGTCGGCAAAGTGACCAACCTCGTAAACCGCATCCATGCCGATCTCACAGCTCCGAACACATCGAAATAGCGCATGCCGCCCGTGATCGGCGACCGCGCTCAGGGACAGGTGGAGTGTGTGACCTGGACCGAAACCATCGTCGCCCTCGGCTGGTTGCGCAACGTGAGCATGGGCGCGCAACGCCGTGACGTCACGTCGGCTCCCACCACGGTGACTGCGTATCCGGTCGGATAACTCCGCGCGGGGATGTTCACTACGGTCTCGAGCCCTCGAGGGGCGCGGCGCCCGTCGGGTCGTCGGGTGGAGAACTCGAAGTCGAGCGTCGCGGTCGCGGCGTCGAAGCTGACCCGGGTCGGCGTGCCGTTCACGAGGGCCGGGTACGGGCGGGTCAGCGCGTCCAGCACCGCGACATTCAGGTTGGGTGGAACGAGCGGCTGCTTGCTGTCGGCAACGACGTGTCCGTTGTAGGACCAGTACAGCCAGGGCACGAGGCGAGCATCGAACTGGTCTTCGGTCTGGATGAGGGTCGCCGGGTCGTTCGTCGCCCCCCACTCGGTGACGAGCAGCGCCGCGGCGTCGCGCTCAGCCGCCGCGACGCTGCGATCCGTCACCGACGCGTTCGCGGCCGGGCTCAGCGCGTAGACGTGCGTTGACAACACGTTCGTGGAGCCCGTCCCCGGCAGTGACGTGTCGGCGCCACCGAAGTTGAAGAGCACGAACGGCTCGACGAATACGGGGTGGCGACGATCGACGGCGCGTACAGCAGTGGTCATGCG
>JALYLU010000534.1 GCA_030774075.1 Actinomycetota bacterium
ACGCGCGTGAGCTCGTCGCGCGTTGCGGCTAGGTCCGCCTCGAGGCCCGGACCGGAAGTGGCGCGAGGTGAGGTTGTTCCGACGGCGGCGCCGACGCCCTTCGCCGCTCCGCGTCGTGGGTATCGCGCGCGTCGGTGCGCGCACGAAGGATCTCGCCAAGCGGATCGGGAGGGGCGAGATCGCGGTCATCGACCACCGCGACCTCGATCGCATCGCGGCCGAGAGCCTGCTCGCCGCCGGGGTGGCGGCCATCGTAAACGCCGACCATTCGATCTCGGGCCGCTATCCGAACGGCGGGCCGGAACGGGTCGTCGCCGCGCGCGTGCCGCTGCTCGACGCCGTCGGCAGTGCGGTGATGGAGACCGTGCGGGACGGCGAACTCGTCGAGATCCGCGACGACGCGCTGTGGCGCAACGGCGAGAAGCTCGTCGCGGGGGAGTTGCTGACCGCGCACGAGGTCGACCAGCGGATGGAGGAGGCGCGCCTGCGCATCGGTACCGAGCTGCGCTCGTTCGCTCGCAACACTCTCGAGTTCATCGACAAGGAGGCCGAGCGCAGCTTCGAGCCGCTCGAGATGCCGCCGCTCTCGACCAAGATCCGCGGCCGCCAGGCGCTCGTCGTCGTGCGCGGACTCGACTACAAGCACGATCTCCGAGCGCTGCGAGCGTACATACGCGAGTACCACCCGGTGCTCATCGCCGTCGACGGCGGGGCCGACGCGTTGCTCGACGACGGCCGCACACCCGACATCATCATCGGTGACTTCGACTCGCTCTCTCCGGTTGCGCTGCATTGCGGCGCCGAGCTCGTGCATCATGTCCATCCCGACGGCCGCGCCCCTGGTGTCGAGCGCCTGCGGGAGGCGGGAGTGCGCTACGAGCGATTCGTCGCCGAGGGAACGAGTGAGGACGCGGCGCTGTTGCTCGCGTTCGAGGCGGGTGCCGAGCTCATCGTCGCTGTAGGTACGCACGCGACCATGGTGGAGTTCCTCGACAAGGGGCGGCGCGGGATGGCCTCGACGTTCCTCACCCGGCTCCGACTCGGCCCGATGCTCGTGGACGCCAAGGGCGTGAGCCGTCTCTACCAAGGGCGCGTGCGCGGGCGCGACATGGTGTTGCTCGTCGTTGCTGCGATCGCGGCGATGGTCGCGATGGTGTACGCGTCGCATTCCCTGCGCGTGTTCCTCGACGGCTTCCGCCTGATGTTCGACGACACCTGGTCGCGGGTGCGCGGCTGGTTCTGACGATGATCAACTTCCGGTTTCATCTCGTCTCGCTCATCGCGGTGTTTCTGGCCCTCGGCCTCGGCATCCTCGTCGGGTCGACCGTCGTCGATCAGGTGATCGTCGACCGGCTCGATCGCGAGATCCGAAGCGTCTCGCGCGAGTCGAACCAGCTCAACGCCGAGAACAGCGGGCTCAAAGACGAGGTGTCGAAGCTCGACGACTTCGTGCGCAAGTCGTCGGCGTACGTCGTGGAGCAGCGACTCAATGCCGTTCCGGTTGCGATCATTGCCGAGAAGGGCGTCGATGCAACTGCTGTGAGCTCCGTGCTCTCGTCGGTGCGCGCCGCCGGTGCGGACGTGCCCGGCGTGCTCTGGCTCGACGACAAGTGGCGGCTCGACTCGCCGAAGGATCTCCGTGCGCTGCAGGCAGCGTTGAGGCTCCCGCCGGGCAACGTGGCGGCCTCTCGCCTCGCGGCCTTGCGCGAACTCGCGACGCGGCTGGCGGCGCCTCCGGTGGCGCGGTCCCGTCCTCCACGCGATGTCGTGGAGCCACTGCGGTCGGCCGGATTCCTCGATTTCACCGACGGCAAGCGGACGGCGCTCGCGGCGTTCCCCGGGCGCGCCGCGCGCGTCCTCGTGATCACCGGAACCGACGGCCACCTCTCGGCCACCGACACGATGGTCGACTTGGTGGAGGCGCTGCTCGCGGCGAGGGCCCCGACCGTGCTCGGCGAGGTCTACGACGCGAGCGGCGGGACGGTGTCGCCGCCCAAGCGCGGTGGCGCGCTCGAACCGGTGCGCGGCGATCCGGCGCTTGCGAAGCAGGTCAGCACCTTCGATGACGCCGAGCTCCCGCAGGGAGCCCTGACCGCGGTCATCTCGCTCGAGCAGATCGCCGAGGGGCGGATCGGCCAGTACGGCTACGGCGAAGGCGCGAGCGAATCCATTCCGCCACTTCCCTCGTGAGCGTGCTCCTCGGCGTCGGCGTCGGCCTGCTTGTCGTCCGGCTGCTCGTCGGCGCGGGTCATGACCTACTGCGCACGCAGGCGCTCGAGCGCTCGAACCACCGCGGACAGGCAGTCCCGACGGCGATGGGCGTGTTGGCCGTGGTCGCCGTCGTCCTGGTCGAGGCCGGGCGCTCCCTTTTCGGCGCGTTCGGAGTCGGGAACGCGCCCGGCGATGCGGCGCGTTTGCTCGTATTGCTGGCCTGCGTCGGATTCGGGCTGCTCGGACTGATCGACGATGTCGCCGGCACGCAGTCGGATCATGGTTTTCGCGGCCATGTCGGCGCGCTGCTCTCCCACGGACGCATGACGACGGGCCTGGTGAAGATCGTCGGAGGCGGCGCGCTGGCCGTTGTTCTCGTGAGCGCGGGGCGCGCCGTCGTATCGGGCGCGGGAGTGTCGGGCGCGAGAGTCGTGATCGACGCGCTGATCGTCGCACTGGCTGCAAACCTGACGAATCTCTTCGATCGGGCGCCCGGTCGCGCGATCAAGATCGGTCTGCTGGCCTGGGTGCCGTTCGCGCTCGTCGCGCGCGCGGACAGCGTCGGTGTCGCGGTCGCACCGGTTGTGGGTGCGTTCGCCGCATTGCTGGGTGACGACCTGCGCGAGCGACTGATGCTGGGTGACGCCGGCTCGAACGTGATCGGCGCGGTGCTCGGACTCGCGGTCGTGCTCGAGTGTGGTCCGGGGATTCGTGCGGTCGTGCTCGCGGTGCTCGTCGCGTTCACCATCGCGAGCGAGCTGATCTCGTTCAGCCGTGTCATCGAGCGGCTGTCGGTGCTCCGCTGGCTCGACGAGCTCGGCCGCGGAGCGTGACCACAACTTCCGGGTCGACTCCACGCTCCGCTCTCCTTCGGTCACTGCGCTGTCGTCTCGCTACCGCCGCGCGTCGAGTGACGAGGGCGGCGGCTGATCACCGAAAACGGCGCAGGCGGGTGCTACCGTCGCCGTGGCGGTGTCGGCGTCTTCCGAAGGGGCATGTGCGTTGGCCAAGCACGTCTTCGTGACCGGTGGAGTTGCATCGAGCCTCGGCAAGGGGCTCACGGCGTCGTCGCTCGGGCGACTACTGAAGAGTCGTGGCCTCAAGGTCACGATGCAGAAGCTCGACCCCTATATCAACGTCGATCCCGGAACGATGAACCCGTTCCAGCACGGCGAGGTGTTCGTCACCGACGACAAGGGCGAGACCGACCTCGATCTCGGACACTACGAGCGCTTCGTCGACGTGCCCCTCACCCGCCGGTCGAACGCCACGACCGGTTCGATCTACCAGTCGGTCCTCGCCAAGGAACGCAAGGGCGAATACCTCGGTGAGACGGTCCAGGTGATCCCGCACATCACCAACGAGATCAAGCAACGGATCCTGTCTCTGGCGACTGAGGACGTCGACGTCGTGATCACCGAGGTCGGCGGCACGGTCGGCGACATCGAGATCCTCCCGTTCCTCGAGGCCATTCGTCAGTTCCGCAA
>JALYLU010000535.1:0-1048 GCA_030774075.1 Actinomycetota bacterium
GTGAGGTCGACGGGCTTCCACGTCTTGAGGTGCTGGCCGATGACTTCGTTGACCGTCTTGCCTTGGCGTGCCGCCACGGTTGTACTTGACAGACGGGTCATGAGAGGAACCAGCCGCGCAGGGGGTTCAGCGCCCCTTGGTGAATGGGCGCTTGGGCCAGTCGTCGGAAGTACGCGGCGTCGTGCTCGATGGACGGAATCTTCGGTATCTGTACGAGCTCGGGATGCTTCGGTGGACCGGCTCGTCCCGAGAGTCGTGAGTCGGGCATGTCGGGGAACAGTTCCAGCGGTGCCGTTGGACCGAACCGTGGTCCTGCCGAGGCACGTGTGGACGCTCTTGCCATTGCAGCTTGCGGGTTGCGCTGCACCTTGTGAAGGGTCGCCATGATGTCGGTCCATGTCCACGGTTGCGTGGCGTCCTTGGCCGAGGGCAGTGCCACCCGGCGCCGACGGCCGCCGACCGTCATCGCGAATGATGGTGGTGCTGCTGCCGCGGTCATCAAGGCGGCGTCGCCATAGCGCGCGGTGCCATCGATGACCACCAGGGCAACGTCACGTTCCGTGGCAGCAACGAGTCGCTTCCAGGCCGATCCTCTGCCGTGTCCGCGTACGACGGCGATGTCCGCGAACGCGCCCGGAACGAGCCTTCCGATCGGGACGTTCCAGCAACGTTCTAACAGAATGCCCGGGTTCACGGTGACCATCTCGACGATGTCACGGTCGCTGAGCCCGTAGCCGAGCGCGTCCGACATGACGCGTGCGACCTTCATTTCGCCGAGAAGGTTCTTGGTTCCGGAAGGTCCCCAATCCGATCCGAGGCAGACTTTGACCCCACGTGAGCGAACGTCGGGGATGAGCGTCGTCTCGTCGTAGAGCAACATGTTGGACGTCGGAGACCACACAACGCCGCCGGCCTCGTTGCGGCCCCAGCGCTGCCAGTTCGGCGTTTCTACGGCGCAGCAATGTATGCCGATGAAGGTCGACAGGAGGCCGTCGTCGGCGACGAGGTCGGTGTAGTCGCGAAGCACACGCGAGCCGCGTTGTCCTTC
>JALYLU010000535.1:1058-3689 GCA_030774075.1 Actinomycetota bacterium
GTGATAGATGAAGCCAGCACCGGCGTCCATTTCGCGGACGCGATCGGCGAGCGCGTCGCCGGACTTGGTGGCGACCGATGTAAAGATTAGGTCGTCGCGGCCCGTTCCCGCGTCTTCGGAATCGACGTTGCGAACGATCGTCCCATAACCGCGGTTCGCGGTCGGCCATCCTTGAGCGGCCGTCGCTCCGCCGGCCATCTCGCGCACCTGCACATAGCCGAGCAGCGCTTCAGGAGCCGCCTTGGCATACACCCATGCCGGCTCGGTGATGCTCTCCGTGTACGTATCGGCATCCGTCCAGTGTTTGTTGTGCAACCACGGCTCGGTGCGCCCTGGCTCGAACCACAACGGCAGCAAGTTGTAGGCCAAATGGTTGTGCATGTCGATGAGTCCTGGAAGGACATACCAGTCGCCCACATCGACCTCGACCGCGTCGCCAAATCCGGCCTTACGCTTGGCGCCCTTCGTGACATCGACGACGCGGCGATCCCGCATCCACACCCGCCCGTCGAACGGCGCCGACGCATCGTCCATCGTCGCCACCTTGCCCGAGATCACGAGCGCCGTCATCGCGAGACTCAATCTCCTTGTTCCACAGCGTTGTCGGCTATCCGGAGAGCGGCGGCCAGTTCCGTGCGCTATCAGGAACCGTCACGGTGATCGTCGCTCGCTTCTCCTGGTTCGTGGACCCAATTCGCGCAGCCCACGCGTCGAGTGAAGTCATCCACGCCGGAAGACCAGCCGGCAGATCAAAAGCTGGGATCGGCTCCAGGTCCGTCGGCGTCAAAGTCGTTCCGTAGAGCTGAAGCGGGACGGGTGCGTCGGTGGTCACGACGGGATGCAACACCTGCAGTGCTGCGTTCCACGAAGCGCACAACCGCCGGAACGCTTCGGCCTTGGTGATTGATCCTGATCGGCTCGCCGAATCCGGATACGTCGGATGCAGCATGTTCGCGTAAACCGCGGTACATGCCGCACCCCGCGGCGTCCCTCGCCACGTCAAGTACGCGGTATCGGCCAAGTGTCCGAGTGTCACAATCGCTTCTACCGACTGCGACCTCGCCAAGGCGTCGAGCCAAAGATGGCGATACGCCGCGATCGCCGTATCCTGAATATGCCGCTCGCCACCACCCTGACCGAATACCGAGTAAAGGAACGTATTCACCAGCACGTAACTGCGCGTGAGGCCCAGACGCGCGAGGAAGCCCTGCAAGCGTTGCCCGGCCTCTCCAACGAGGATGCGGCGTGCGATGGCCTCGTGCGCAGCGGGATCCTGTCCTATGACCAGGACGCGCGCGGAGCCGTCCAGCCGGCCCCGATGGAAGACCGGCCCCCACTCGGTGCGGAACGAATCGGGCGGATACACCGTGGCGTCCGGATACTGCGTGACTAACCGTCGGTACGGCTGACGGCTATAGCCAGAATCAAACTCGACCACGATGCTCCTACTGGCGACGCCTCTACAGGCGCCAGGATCGGGACTACGGCAGAAGCCCACTGGCGGGCAGCAAACGCTGGGAAACAATCCTTGCGCGACGGTGCGGCGCATAGCTACGGCACCGCATCCGCGAGCACCGCAGGAGATGATGGCGGGCACATTGAGCCAACCGGCGAGCACGCGCTAGGCGGCGCGAAAACTCGCTACCTCGTCTTGAGTCAAGTAATTACCGACTGTGTACCTCAGGCTCGTCAGATAGGCGGTCGGGGGAGCATCCGCGTCGCCAACGTTGTACAGCGGAAGGTTGTAGATGAACGCCTGTCCGTTTGGATCCTCCACCGGGGGAATCGAGTTGATCCCACCGTTCATGAGAAGAATCGGCTCGGTGTTCGCAAGCGTGAAGCCAGCTTCTGGTGCTTCAAAGATAGCGGCGGTTGCGATTCTGCACTTTGCGTTTCCGCGCGCCAGGCCCGGGGCGATCGTCTGCCCAGCGGATACAACACGCGGATTAAGACTGACGCGAAGAGGTCCAAGTTGCCTCGATTCTCCACGCAGCTGCAAATCGATGATATTGACGAAGACCTCACACGTTGCCCATTCGTTGGTCGTGGGCGCGGCCCGGGCAACACGGAAATACCCTTTGAACTCGGCCTCGACTTCGCCAACGCCGCGAACCATGAAACTATCCACAGCGCTTAGCGCCAGATTGTCGATTCCTCCCGGCGTCGCCGTGAATGGGCGAACCTCTTGCGGCGCGAAGAGATCCTCTAGCTCGGATGCATCGACGACTCGTCCCCACGCGATCGAGGCACTAGCCGGGTGTGGCCCAAGATCGAGAAGCCCACGCAGCAACTCACGAAGATCCCGTCCGAGTTCGAACGACTCAGTCATTCTTGCACTCCTTCGTAGCGTCATCATAAGGCACAAACACCGGCATCAATGTTGTCTCACAACTCTTTCGACGTCTACGGCACCGTCCCTTGCGATAGCTGATTTGCCCTCCATCAGCTGCGGCACGTCCATCGCTTATGCCAGCTTGGACCCTACGCGCACACAGAGAACGCGTCTAGTTGTAGTGCCATGACGAAACATGATCGCAGTTGGTCAGGGGAGCATAATTACCCCGTTCTCCCGGCAGAGTCGTGGCGTGCGGTTCGGAAGCCAATGGCGTTGCGGATGGCGCCCGTGACCTT
>JALYLU010000536.1:0-2878 GCA_030774075.1 Actinomycetota bacterium
GCTCTACGGCATGCTGCCGGCGAGCACGTCGGGTGACGCGAAGTCGCGCAAGGCGGCGGACAATCAGACGGTGCGCAACGTGTTCGTGATCGGGCCGGACAAGAAGATCAAGCTGATCCTCGTCTACCCGATGACCACGGGCCGCAACTTCGACGAAGTGCTGCGTGTCATCGACTCGCTCCAGCTCACCGCCAAGCACCGCGTCGCGACGCCGGTCAACTGGAGGCAAGGAGAGGACGTCGTCATCGCCGGTTCGGTGTCCAACGACGAGGCGAAGCAGGTCTTCGGCGACTGGAAGGAGCCCAAGCCCTACATCCGCATCGTTCCCCAACCGAGCTGACCATGCGCCCGCGCGTCGTGGTTCTCGGCGCGCTTTCGGCATGGGGCGACTACGACCGCGACAACCCCTTCCCGCTCTTCGAGCGGGTGCGCGAGCTCGGAGCAGTGCATGAGGTCACGCTGGCGGACGGCCACGACGCCTGGCTGATCGTCGGTCACACCGAGGCGCGCGCCGCGCTCAACGACCCGCGGCTGTCGAAGGACATGCAGGCCGCGCTTGCGTCGGGCGGGGAGGTGGTGGCCGAGGGTTTGCCGGGCCCGACGTTCGCACGGCACATGCTCGTGGTGGATCCGCCCGATCACGCCCGGCTGCGGCGGCTCGTCGCGTCCGCCTTCTCTGTACGCAGAATCGAGGGGCTGCGCCCACACGTGCAGAGCATCGTCGACGACCTTCTGGACGACATTGCCGCCCGAGGACCCGAGAGCCAGGTCGATCTGGTAGCAGCATTCGCCTTCCCGCTGCCGTTCACCGTGATCTGCGAGCTGCTCGGCGTTCCGGACACCGAGCGGGCCGCCCTCGGCACTGCGCTGATTGCTCTGCTCGCGCCCGTCTCCACGCCCGAGGAGTACGCGCTCGCCAAGCACGCCTCCGACGCAGTCGTAGAACTGCTCACGACGCTGGTCGGTGCGAAACACGACGCTCCGGGTGACGACCTGATCAGCGCCTTGATCAGCGCGCGCGACGGTGACGAACGCCTCAACCAACAAGAGCTGCTGTCGACGATCTTCCAACTGATCGTCGCCGGGCACGACACGACGGCGAGCCTCATCGGGAACAGCGTCGTCGCGTTGCTGCGCCACCCCGCCCAACTCGCAACCCTGCGCGCCGACCCCGGCAGGATTTCGGCCGCGATCGAGGAGTTCCTCCGCTACGACGCCCCCGTCCCGCACTCCACGTTCCGTTACGCGCTCGAGCCGATTGACATCGGCGGCGTCACCATCCCGGCCGGAGCGCAAGTCATCATCAACCTGGCATCGGCGAACCGAGACCCGACCCACTACTCACGTCCCGACCTGCTCGACATCGACCGCACCGACACTCGACACCTTGCCTTCGGACACGGCATTCATTTCTGTCTCGGTGCTCCGCTCGCTCGCATGGAAGGCCAGCTCGCCCTCAACTCGTTATTGCACCGGTTCCCGCACCTGCGTCTCGCCGCCCCAATCGAACAACTGCACTGGGACCATGGCGACGGCCTCGTCCTACGCGGGCTTTCAGAACTCCCAATGATCTGCGGGCCCGCCCGACCGAAGAGGAGTGCCGAAAGCACCGGGTCGGTCGAACGTCGCAAATAAGGCGTCTGCCCGATGCGGAGACAGGGTTCTTAGCCCGATCCTGAACCTGTACCCACAGGCAGGAGGGGCGCCGTGATCGACAACCCCGAGATCATGCGACAACTGGTAAACGGTCGGCTCGAGCAGCGGCGGCACGAGGCGGCGACCCGTCGGCTCGTGCGCCTCAGTCGGCGCCGGCATCGCGATCGCCTCCGGATGGGGCGGACGGCCTGGATCGACCGGGGCCGCCGAACGGCTCGCGCTCCGGGGCCCGCGACTGCGTGACCACGTGAACGCGTCCGAATCCGGCTGCGATGCCGAACGAGGCTGGACCAAACTGAGCACCGTGCCCGCTCGCGTCTCGAGCTCCCGCTTCGTCGGCCGCCGCGCCGAGCTGACGCGACTCGAGGAGTGCTGGAAGGCGGCCGTTGCCGACGAGCGCGCGGCGACCGTGCTCGTCGCCGGAGAGGCGGGCGTCGGTAAGTCGCGGCTCGTGGCCGAGCTCATTGCTCGCATCCCGGAGCCGTCGTTGGTGCTCGTCGGCCAATGCTTCGACCTCGTCGACCGCGCGTTGCCGTTCGGTCCGATTGTGCAGGTGTTACGCACGCTGCACCGCACGCTCGACGACGCTGCGCTCGACGCGGTGGTCGGGCCTGGGCGCGACGAGCTCGCCGCGCTGCTACCCGAGACTCATACGCCGGCGCGTGAGGGCATCGTCGCCGGTGCATTGTTCGAACAGCTGCTCGGACTGTTCGAACGGCTGACCGAGCGCGTACCGACCTTGCTCGTACTCGAAGATCTCCATTGGGCCGACCGCTCGACGCGAGAATTGTTCGGGTATCTCGCTCGCAGTCTCCGTACGGCATCGATGGTGCTCGTGGGTACGTATCGATCCGACGACCTCCACCGGCGTCATCCTCTGCGCGGCCTGCTCGCAGAGCTCGACCGCTCGGGCGCGGTCGAGCGGATCGATCTCGCGCGCTTCGATCGCGACGAGGTACGCGAGCTCATCTCGGCAATCGTCGGGAGTGAGCCGTCGGCGGACCTGGTCGACCGTACGTACCGCCGCTCCGATGGCAACGTCTTCTTCGCCGAGGAGCTCCTCTCGGTCGAAGGCGAGTACGGCGCCTCGATGCCACCGACGGTGCGCGAGATCGTGTTGGCGCGCGTCGACGCGCTGTCCGATGCGGCGCAAGACGTGCTTCGCAGCGCGGCCGTCATCGGGCGTACAGCCGACCACCGGCTTCTCGAGGCCGTGGCGGGC
>JALYLU010000536.1:2888-3687 GCA_030774075.1 Actinomycetota bacterium
GGCTTGTCACACGCGGAGTTGCTCGCGGGAACGCGGGAAGCCGTCGCCCAGCACCTTCTTGTCAGCGACGGCGATGCGCTGGAATACCGCTTCCGACACGCGCTGGTGCGCGAAGCAGTCGAGGACGACCTGCTGCCCGGCGACCGGGTTGCGTTGCATACACGAGTCGCAGAGGTGCTCGCCGAGCAACCCGAGTGGTTCGACGGCGGCGCCGCGCAGCTCTTCGCCGAGCTGGCCTGTCATTGGGACGCGGCGCGTGACGCGCCACGCGCGCTCGTTGCGGCCCTCGACGCGGCTCGCGCCGCCGAGCACATCTACGCGTACGGGGATGCCCTCGAACATGCCGAGCTGATCCTCGCCTTGTGGGCGCAGGTTCCCGATGCCGAGGAACGCACCGGGATGCGTCACGTCGAGATGGTGAGATATGCGGCAACGCAGGCCGAGATGTCCGGGAGCCCGGACCGCGCCCTCGACTACATCCGATCGGCAATTGGCGAGGTCGATCCGGTCGACGACCCGGTCACCGCCGGATTGTTGCACGAGCGCTTCGGTCGGTACCTCTGGATGCTGTCGCGATCGTGGTCCGACATCCTCGAGCATTGCCGCGAGGCAGTGCGCCTCGTACCGGTCGAGCCCAGCCCGGCGCGGGCGAAGGTGCTCGCCACACTCGGCCAGCAGCTGATGCTCGCGGCTCGCAATGACGAGGCGATCTCCGTGTGCGACCAAGCGATCGCGGTCGCGCAAGAAGTCGGCGAGCCCGTCATCGAGGGGCACGCGCGGAACTCGCTCGGGGCGACCC
>JALYLU010000537.1 GCA_030774075.1 Actinomycetota bacterium
GGCGCCACGGACGCGCGCGCCGACGGGAGTTGCTGTTACGACCACGCGGTCAACTCCTGGCCGTCGAGCGACCCGCTGGTCACCAGCGTCGGTGGCACGCAGCTCACGCTCGACGACGCGGGCAACCATGTCAGGTCCGACGTTGCCTGGAACGACGGCTTCGGAGCAAGCGGCGGTGGAACCAGCGCGATCTTCGGACGCCCCGGCTACCAAGCGCGTGTACGAAACGTGACGGGTGGCGCGCGCGGGACGTCCGACATCAGCATGAGCGCGGCCGTTAACGGGGCCGTATGGATCTATCTCAGCTTCATCGCCCCGCAGTCGCCCTTCCATCTTGTCGGAGGGACCAGCGAAGCGGCGCCCGAGTTCAGTGGTGTCGTCGCCATGGCCGCGCAAGAAAAAGGCCACGGCCTCGGGTGGATAAACAACACGCTCTACCACCTCAAATACCGCGACGACGGGCTCGTCGACGTGACCACCGGCAATAACTCCTTCGCGGGCGTAACCGGGTTCGATGCCACACGCGGTTACGACCTCGTAAGTGGGCTCGGAACCATCGACGCGCCCCAGTTCGTTCGCGCGCTGGCCCGCCAGGCCGACCACGGCGGAGGCGGCTGAGCAGCGCCGCGGCAGACATCGGCAGACATCGCGACGTCGGACGGTTGAACGCGCTCATGCGGAGCATTCCAAGCCTGGAGCGCGTCGGTCGCCCGGTGTCGAACGCTCAGGTTGGACGCCGTTGGGGACCGCCAGAGGTGGCGTTGCCGTTGGATCCGGTCGAACATCTGGTCGGCTCGTCTTCTCGAGAAGCCCGAACGAATAACCAGTCTGACGACCTCTGCCGTGCCGGGTTCCCCGTGGATGTGGGCGGCGACACCACGACATCTCGGACCGAGAGCCCGGCACACAGTGACGGCGCCGACCATTCTTCCGCGGTCAAGCCCGCGGCGAGTTCGACGAACTCGGCTTGTTCGTCTTTGGCCATGGATTCGAGGTCGGGCCGCGCGGTCATGTTTCTCCGTGGGCCAGGTAGGCGATCTGCATCTCGCCCGGTAGTCCTTTGAGGCCAACTGTTCGTGTCTCGCGCGTCGGGTAGCGCTTGGTCGCGCGTTCCAGGGTCGCGGTGCTGACGACGACGTCGCCGCCTGAACCTATCGCCGAGATCCGCGCCGCTTCGTGCACGCCACGGCCGCTCAGCCCGCTCTGGTCGCGGCTGGCCTCGGTGAAATGCACGCCGACGCGGACGCGTACCTGCTCGACTGTGCGTTGAATGTCGAGCGCGCAATCCAACGCTGAGTCCGCGGTCGGGAACCCGACGAAGAAGCCATCGCCGGTGCCGGTGAGCTCTTCACCGCGGTAGCGGCCGAAGAGCTCCCGAAGGGTGTTGTCATGGCGTCGCAGCACCTTCAGCCACGCCTCATCACCGAGCTCGGCCAACATCTTGGACGAGCCTTCGATGTCGGTGAACATCAGCGCGAGTGCGACCCGGTCGACCTGCGGATGCCGACCGAGGTGGACCGTGACTCGCTGGGCGTCCGGCACGGCACCGAGGCGTGCGAACGTCTCGAGCGCCGCCTCGAAGTGCATCACCCGCGCCCCGGCCTCCTCTGCCAAGCCCAGCAGCTCCCGAGCACGAGCTTCCTCGTAGGGGGCCGGCACCTTCCGCCACAACTCCACCGCCTCTCTCAGGCAACGCCTCGCGTCGAGCACGTCGCCGGCCGCGAGCGCCACGGCTCCCTCCGCATGCGCGGCGCGGGCCTGCTGGAGAGATGCCGACCATGACGCTGCCAACGTCTTGAGCTCACGCGCCGCGTCGCGTGCGTCGTCGATCCGGTCGGAGGCGAGCATCGAGTCGATTGCGACCGGAAGGAGTCTTGATCGTTCGAGCGGACCATTCGTCGTGGCGAGCTCGCCGCATACCAGCGCCATCGCGGCCTGCGGGTTACCGCGCGCGAGTTCGAGCGACGCCATGCCGGGCAGCGGCGAGTGGCCGAGCTCGCGGCAGTGGGCGAACGCCTCGGCGGCTCCGGGCAGATCACCGCGCAGCAAGCTCAGCTCCCCGAGCTCGTAATGCGCGATCGCGACGTGGCCTGGGTGCCAGGCGTCGAGGTCATCGCACACCGACGCCATCTCGACTTCGGCCTTCGCCCAGTCACCCCGAACGCGCAGGAGCTCCGCGCGGTGCATCCGGCAATCACCGGGAAAGTCCGCCGCGCCCGACACTCCGCAGCGGCCGACTTCGTTCGTCCACTCCCACGCCCGCTGCAAGTCACCGGTCGAGGCACACGTGCTGATCGTCCCGCAATACACGTACGCAGCGGCGAACTGGCCGAGCACCCCACCGACAGCCAGCGCCATCACCGGGTCGATGAACCGGGCACCCTCCTCGGCGTGTCCTTGACTCGTGAGGATCTGCCCCTTCAAGAGCGTGGCCAGCGCCTCGACATCGGTCACGCCCAGGCGATGCGCCCGCGCGATCACGTCGTCGGCCGCCGCGAGGGCGATCTCGCCCTGGCCGGACTCGCTCGCGACGACCGCCTCCAGCCACGCCAACCACGCACTCTCCTCGCACTCGCCTTGACCTGCGAGCAGGTCGGCCGCTTGTTGCACCCAGCCCAAACCCACCGCCAACGCCCCACGTGCCAGGTGCCCCAGACCAATGTGGATGGCGATCAACGCCGCGCGCCTCGGTTCCGTGCTCCGAAGCGCAGCGAAGGCGCGTTGTCGCGCGCCCACTGCCGCTTCCGGTCGAGCGCTGAACACGGCCGCCCACCCGAGCGCCTCGAGGTCGTCCGGATCGAGCGGAGCGAAGCCGTCGGCGACGGTCAACGCGTCGAAAGCGTCAGACCACAACCCCGCCCGCACCGCGGCGCGACCCTGGGCGAGGGCGTCAGGCATCATCAACTCATCTCGTACGGGAGTCGCACACGCGGCGCCAAGGCCGCGGCGCCGTCGCCGGCGAACTCACCCGCGGGCACGCTGCGTCCCGCCATGACCATGATCATGGCCTCGATCCGCCCGCGCACCTCGGGCCCGTCGCCGCGCGACCAAGTGACGTCGTCCGCGACGAACCGGAGACCGCGGATGCGCTTCTTTGCGCCGAAAACCAGGTTGGTCTTTGCGAGTTGGTCGGCCACCACGATCGCAGTATCCGGCGGGAACGCGTAGCCCATACCGAGCGGCCGGCGGATGTCATGCACGTGAATCGCCGTGTCAACGAGCATGTCGAACAGCCGCGGAATAGGCCGCCGGGGATGCACCCCGATCGTGCTCCGGAACTCAGCCAGCAGCCGCTCAGGCGGTTTGTCGCCGCGCGAGAGTGCCGCTTCGGCTCGAACCTTGTTGAATTCGTAGATGCTGCGGATCACCCCGCGAACGAGATCAAAGCCCCCGATCGCGACCGAATCGACGAGGTGCGCCACGACGTGGCGGACCTTCCACTCGTCGCACAGCGACTGCACGCTCCACTGCTCGATAGTGAGTCCCTCGAGCCTCACTGCAAGCGCGCTTCGCTCCGCGTCTATCGCTCCCCACCGGTCTTCGCTTGACAGGCTCGTCATAGGCCGGGATCACCTCGGAGAGCACGACATCGAGAACGTGCACTCGGACCTCACTGTGGGAGACTGGGCTTCCCCTCAAATCGTGGAGGGTTGCTGATTGATGGTTGAAGCCTCTCATCCGCCCGC
>JALYLU010000538.1 GCA_030774075.1 Actinomycetota bacterium
ATGTGCAGGCAGCCTCCAACTCAGGTAACAAGGCATCGAGGATTGCGGAACGGTCGGCACTCGAAGCGCAGCACGGTCGCCGATTGCTCAACGAAGAACTCGAGCGCTGGTCGTAGACACAAATCGGATCAGGGAATGTGCAGGCCGGAGATGCTCCGAGCCACCACGAGCCGCTGGATCTCCGACGTGCCTTCGAAGTTCGTGTAGCTCACCTCGCTCCGTGCGACAAGTGCGCGCACGTCCGCTGAACAGGCTGTACTCGGCTGGCTGGTCCGTCGAATCCGACGAGTCGTTGGGAGTTGTAGGGATGAAAGTAGGGATGGAGGCGGGCCCGGCTGTAGCGGGTGACGGTCCAGCGGCAGTCCCACGGACAAGGTCCCGCACGCGTGATGGTCACGTACCGATCTCGGCGAGCAGCGCGCGCGCGTCGAGCAGGTCGCGGGTGTCGAATCCCTCGGTGAACGACGAGAAGATCGGTTGGAGGCAATCGCGGGCCTCGTTGCGGCGCTGCTCATTGAGCAACAGTCCGGCCAGGCCGATCGTGGCGCGCAACTCGAACCACTTCGATTCTTGGGCACGGGCGATTTCCACCGCACGATGGAACTCAGCCTCGGCGGCTTTGCCGCGAGCATCGTTCGATTGCCGGTCGTCGGCCAGGATGATCTCGGCTTTCACGCGGTGAAGGGGAGCGTCGTAGTAGTGCTGGCGGGTGGAGACGCCGAGGTCGAGGCCGGCGTCGATCATCGCGAGTGCCTCGTCGTGTAGCCCTTGCGCGAGATACGAGTCGGCGATCCACATGCAGGCGGATGGAGCCATCAACAACGTTCCGGTGGATGCCAACGCGCCGGTACCTTCCAAGATCACGTCCAGGTCGTTGAGCGCGAGGCCGAGGAACGCAGTCGCACTGGCGGACATGGCAGGGAAGCCCTGTTCGTCGCAGTAACGCCGCGTTTCGGTTGCCGCGTCCCCCATTGTTTCGGCACGCCGATCGTTCAGCAACGCAAGCCGCCACACCAGCGCCTGGGCGACGCTGTACGGCGTGTGGAGGGAGTTGGCGAGGCGCACGGCCTCGTCGCAGCGCGCAAGGGCTTGGTCGGGGAAGCCGAGGTGTAGCAACGACCAGCACGAGGTCGCCAGCGCTGACACGCCAGTGTCGTCACCGACGATGGCGACCAAATCCCGGTGGTGCTGCGCCGGGTCGTACAGCGCGACGGCGCGCTCAGCTGCCTCGTGCGCCTCGCGGAACCGGCCTTGGAAGAAGACAGTCAAGGCGTAGGTACCGAGCGCAGCCACCATGTGCGCGACCGCCCCGGACCGCTCCGCGAGGGCGTAACCCTCCACGACCAGCGCTTCACCGCGTTCGAAGTCGGTCGACGTATACGCCGCGAGCCCGAGACCGATGGCTGCGCCGGCATGGCTCCGTGTGTCGTCACACGATTCCGCGAGGTCACGTAGGCGTTCCAGCGCCGCGATCGCTTCCGGCACCGAGTAGCCCCGGGCTACGAACAGCTCGACCGCGAGCGTTTGCTGCAAGGCGATCTCGCGCCGATCGCGCTCGATGCTCTCTGCTTCGGTTGCCAAGAGATCGAGCGCCCGATAGAGGTGCAGGAGCGCTTCTTCGTGTTCGGAGCGTGCCCTCGCCTGCTCTGACGCTTGCTCGTACCACGCGATCGCGTCGTCGATCATGCCGGCCGCCTCGGCGTGACGCGCCGCGAGCTCCGGTTGCATAGCGATCCGGTGCGGAAAGTGTTCGCGCAATACGTTCACGACACTGCGGTGGAGACTGCTCCGAGTCGCTCGCAACAGCGAGTGACTCGCGGCGTCCTGCACGAGTGCATGCTTGAAGATGTAGTTCTCTGATCGGGTCGACGCGCGCGCGACGAGCCCGGTATCGGTCAATCGGACGAGCGCGTCGTCGAGTGCGTCGTCGTCGAGGCCGATCTGGGCGTCCATGGTCACGAGCTGCAGCATCTTTCGCGAGAACTCGCGGCCGATGACGGCGGCTACCTGAGCAAATGCCTTCGCCTCACCGAGCCGATCCAGTCGGGCGAGCAGCGAGCTCTGCAGGGTCGCCGGTATGTCCAACGCGGCCGGATCCAGCGTGGTCGCGTGGTCGCTTGCCTCGCGTACCATCTGGCTCAGCTCTTCCAGGAACAGCGGGTTGCCATCGGCGCGTTCGACAATGCGCCGACGTACCTCCGCGTCGGCGTCCGAACCGCCGAGCATGCCGTTCACGAGCTCCGTCGCCTCGAGTTCTGTGACGCGGTCGAGGCTCACGTTGTGGACATGATCGAGGGTTGCCCACGCCGGCACGAACTCGGGCCGCGACGTCGTCACGAACAGGACGCGTTCGGAAGCGATCCGTCCGACGACGCGGCCCAAGAGCTCGAGACTCGAAGGGTCGCACCAATGCAGGTCCTCCACGAGCAACACCAATGGATCGCGCTCGCTCAGCGCGACCAGCCACTCGACCAACTCGTCAATCGTTCGCCGCCGGCGCGCCTCGGAACTCAACCCGCTGAGCGCGCGCAAGCTCGGATGGCGGAGCCCAAGGAACGATGTGATGAGGGCGAGTTGTTCTTCGCTCGCCAGACCGACCGCCGAGAGTCCCCGCTCGACCCGCCTAACCCGATCGGCCGGTTGGTCGCCCGGCTCGAATCCGAGCGACCCTTCCACCACCTCGACGATCGGATGAAACGCCGTGTTGCGCACGTACCGTGTGCACGAACCTGCAAGCCAGCGGTGCGGTTGCTCGGCGAGGTGCTCCTGTAACACGAACGCAAGGCGCGACTTCCCGATGCCGGGGTCACCGCAGAGGTGGATCACCTGGCCAACGTCTCGAACCACCCTGTCCCATCCGTCGAAGAACAACCGACACTCTCGGTCGCGACCGACGAGCGGCGCGAGTCCGCCTGTGCCGCGCGCTTCCAGTCGACTGCGCACTGCGCTCGGCCGCAGTACACGGTGCACCACGATCGGCTGCGGGACGCCCTTCATCTCACGCGCGCCCGCCTCCTCCACCACGAACCAGCCGGCAACCAAACGATGCGTGGCTGCGCTCATCATCACTTCACCGGGCTTCGCCGCCGCCTGCACCCGCGCCGCGACGTTCGGCGTCTCACCCAGGACAACGGTGTCGCGCCGGCCACCCGCGCCGACAGTGCGGATCACGCACGGCCCGCTGTGCAGCCCAACCCGCACCGACAGGCCCCGACCCAGATCGGCGACCACGGATACGATCTCCAACCCTGCGCGCACTGCCTGCTCGGCTGAGTCTTCTTGCGCCTCGGGATAGCCGAACAACACGATCATCCCGTCTCCGAGGAGTTGCGCGACGAAGCCGCCGCAGCCAGTCACCACGTCAGTCGCCGCCTCGTGGTAGGCACGAAGGGCTTCGCCGTAGTCCTCGGAATCGAGCCGGGTCGACAGTTCCGTCGATCCGACGAGGTCGCAGAACAACACCGTAAGGTCCCGCCGGTCGGTGTCAGCCGAGCCCGGCTGCACCGCCCCCAATCGCAGGCTCGGTTCTTGTATCGCTACTCGCTCGTTCGTTTCGGGCCGACTTACCGCGACCAGGACGTCACCATCGCGGGTCGCCACCCGGCGAACCTCGACGAGCTCTTCGACGAGATCGTCAAGATGCTGGTCGTCGAGGTCGAACTCACGCCTCAACGC
>JALYLU010000539.1 GCA_030774075.1 Actinomycetota bacterium
TCCTGGAACGGCTCGAGTTGGAGCGGCTCATCGTGGAGCGGCTCATCGTGGAGCGGCTCCACCTGGAACGGGTCCAGCTGGAACGGCTCCTCCTGGAGCGGATCCACCTGGAGCTGATCCCAACCCGGGTCCCAACCCGCCCGCATCTCGCCATGGGCCACAACGGTTCGCCGTTGTGGCCCATAGCGGTCTTTCGCACGCCTTTCCGGCACGCATGGGAAGCGATCGCGTTCAAGCGCTGTGGCCCGTGGGCCGAAGCAAAGTACCGATCGCCACGAACACGCTGTCCAAGAGGGCACGATGAGCTGGGCGAAGGGCACTGGGAGCGGGTCGGATGCGAAGGCACACCAAGATCACCTTGTCGGTACTGGCGTGCCTCGTCTTCGCCGCGGCGGTGACCGCTAGCGTCCTCGCCATCATGACCAGCACGGCGACGGTGGACGGCAACACGTTCACCTCGGGAAGCGTGGTCATCACCACCGATCACCCGAGCACGGCCATCGTGTCGTTCTCGGGGATGATGCCGGGCGATTCGGTGGGGGCGAACCCGCTGGTGGTGACCAACGGCGGCACCGCGCAACTGCGCTACGCCATCTCCTCGGTCGCCACCAACGCCGACAGCCTCGCGTTCAAGGACTCACTGACGCTGACCATCAAGACGATCGATGTCACCACGCCGGGTGTGCCGTGCGACAACTTCGACGGTACCCAGCTCTACACCGGCGACCTTGACTCCACCAGCGGCAAGCTGGTGGGCGACGCCACCCAGGGCGCCCAGGCCGGCGACCGCGTCCTGGCCGCCGCGTCCAGCGAGACGTTGTGCTTCAAGGTGAGCTTCCTCTCCTCGGCCACCGGCCCCGCCGGCGCGGCGACGACCGCCACCTTCACCTTCAGCGCCGAGCAGACCTCGAGCAACCCGTAGTCGGCCAACCGACCGGCGCCGGTCCCCCGGCGCCGGTCATTTGCGGCGAAACCTCGCATCAGCTGCGAGTATGCCGATGAGTCGGAATGTTCCCGACGGACTCGATCGGCGGGCAAGGAAGAAGCAGCCCAGGTGAGGCATGAAGCGGAAGCTCGCGCTCACGATCGTGGCCTGCCTGATGTTCGCGGCCGGCGTCACGGGCAGCGCTCTCGCCATCATGACCAGCACGGCGACGGTGGGCAGCAACACGTTCACCTCGGGAACTGTGATCATCAGCACCGACCATCCAAGTACGGCGATCGTGTCGTTCTCGGGGATGATGCCGGGCGATTCGGTGGGGGCGAACGCACTTGTGGTCTCGAACACGGGTAGCGCGCAGCTTCGGTATGCGATCTCGTCGTCGGCCACCAACGCCGACACGCTCGGCCTCAAGGACGCGCTGACCCTGACCGTCAAAACGATCGATGTCACAACGCCCGGCGTGCCGTGCGACAACTTCGACGGTACCCAGCTCTACACCGGCGACCTTGACTCCACCAGCGGCAAGCTGGTGGGCGACGCCGCCCAGGGTGCCCAGGCCGGCGACCGCACTCTCGCGGCCGCGGCCAGCGAGACGTTGTGCTTCAAGGTGAGCTTCGCGTCGTCTGCCACCGGGCCCGCCGGCGCGGCGACGACCGCCACCTTCACCTTCAGCGCCGAGCAGACCTCCAACAACCCGTAGTCCGAGGAGAGGTGATCCGGATGATGCCGGTGGTGAAATCCTCTCCTCGTCGACTCGGCCGTGGCGTCAGCCGTTTCTTCAACGCGCTGGTCATGGTCCTGCTACTGACGGTCGCCGCCGCGTTGGTCGCGGTCCTTGTGTCAGCCACACTCGGAGACCGTGCGTTGATCGTGCGAAGCGGGAGCATGGGCCAAACCGCTCCGCTGGGAAGCCTGGTCCTCGTCCACGCCGTCCCGTCGGAGGCCGTCCGGGTCGGCACGATCGTCGTGCTCCAACCGAAGCCAACGGCTAGGAAGGTGGTGCCGCCCACCCTGCACCGAGCCATCGAGGTGAAGCACACGCCGCAGGGCGTGCTGGTCCGCACCAAAGGGGACGCCAATCTCGTCGCCGATCCGGACCCTAATTTGCTGGGCCGGACGGCGCTGACACCTGTGCACGTCATCCCGTATCTGGGCTACCTGATCGGCGCAAACCGGACGTTGATCGGCTGGCTGCTGTTGCTCGTCGTTCCAGGCGCACTTCTGCTCATGTTTGCCCTTCGCTCCATCTGGACGGCGCCCGGCGTTCGTCCCGACGACGTCACCGCCGCGGACCAGAGCCGTGCCTCCGAACCGGATCTGAGTATCGGCGGGGTCGGCCCCGTGGTTGGTGTCGCCGTGGGTGACATCATCCTGGCCGCCGAGCGGGCCGCAGCCGCGATCCGAAGCGAAGCCGAGGAACGGTTGCGCGCCGCCGACGAGGAAGCCCAGATGATCGTGCTGCGGGCCCGACACCGCGCCGACGGGCTCATTCGTGAGGTGAAGCGCCTAGCCGTCGAGCAGATCGAGAGGCAACGGGCTTCAAGCGGTCGACAACCGGAAGCCGCCCTCGACGATCATCTCCCCGCCAGGGGGGCCGACACTTCCTCACCGGTCTAAGCGAGTCGACTCGCGATGACGATTCGAAAACGGGGGCGGCGACTCAATATCGCCCTGGCGATCGCGTGGATGACGGCGACGATCTTCGTCACGGCGGCCAGGGAGACCAACGCCGTTCTCACCGCGTCGTCTGCCGTGGGTTCGAACAGCTTCACCACCGCGGCGTCGTTCTGCCCGACGACGCGGCCGTCTGGCATCGAGTGGATCGACGGCTTCGAGACCGGGCGGCTCATCGGCGGCCACGGCTTCAGCCAATTCTTCACCGGGGCGAACACCGCGCAGCTCTTGGCCGACACCGCGGTGGCGCGCTACGGCACCTACTCGGTGAAGGTCGCGCCCAATGCGGTCGCCACCTACATCGAGGGCCTCTTCCCCGTGGAAAACGCCAGCGGCACGGTGCGTTTCGCGGTGCGTCTGGCCAGCCTTCCCTCCGCCGACGTCGAGCTGATGCGCATCCAACCACTGAGCGGAGGCCAGCCGCTGCAGCTCATGTACCACACGTCGACCCAGAAGTTCGCCCTCCAGTTCGTCGGGAACACCTCGGTCGAGTCGTCCAGCACGGTCAGCGCAGCCACGTGGTACCTCATCGAGATCAAGGAAGACATGAGCACCACCACATGGTCGGCGAACTGGCGTGTCAACAAAGTCGACCAGAGTGCCCGCACGCTGTCCGTCGGTGCGACGGGCAAGTGGTACGCCTTCTACCTGGGGACATTGTCGGCCGCGACCTACACCGCCAACTACGACGATGTCGCCGTGTCGTCGACCGGCGCCGACTATCCGCTCGGCGACGGCAAAGTGCTCATCCTCAGACCGAACGGCATGGGCACGCACAACACCTCTGCCGACTTCCAGAACAACGACGCAACCGCCATCAACTCGACCTCCTACCAACGGCTCGACGACACGCCAATGAACACCAGCACCGACTACATCAAGCAGGTCACCGCGTTGTCGACCGCCTACATCGAGCTCACGATGGCAGACACGACGGAAACGTGCGTGCGTCTCGTGCAGGGCGACCTTCTCTACGATCCGCTGAACAGCAACCAGTCGAACAACGGAAAGACGAGCATCTTCGACGGCAGCACCGAAAGCATCGTCTACAGC
>JALYLU010000540.1 GCA_030774075.1 Actinomycetota bacterium
GCACATTCCCCGATCCGGCGGAACGGTTACGCATTAGCGCCGGCGACTTCGAGGACTCGCCGACCCGAGTCGCGGTCAAGGCGGCTCGGCGATGAGTAACGTCGGACCATGACTACGTCCGAGCGGTGGAGATCCGAAGCGCACGAGGCCTTCTCCGCCTTCGACCACGTCGAAGCGATCGCGGCGGCAGCGGTGGATGAGGCGCTGATGTTCCCCGTGCGGAGGGCAGTTTCCCGACTCCTGCGAAACGATGACGAGTTTGTGCGTACGTCCGACGGCGCGCAGGGAGGTCGGTCCGATCCCCGCGCGTTGATCTGCGTCCGGTTCGCGGAGCAGTTCGTCGTCGACGTCGCCGGAATCACAGACGCTGATCGCGCCATGCTCTCAGGTGCGCTCGGCAGCGAGACATTCACGTTTGTACAGGCCCTGTTCGTGGTCGACGTGTTCCAGCGGGCGCGCATCGCTCTGCAACGCCTGTACGCGGTGCCGTACGACGGGCCGCCTGCGGCCGAGCCGGGCGATCTCTGGGCCGCGATTGAGGAGTTCATGCGCGTCGTTGCGAGGGCTTCCGTTCTCGATCCGCTGACGACAGAGTTGATCCGCTTGCGTGGCGCAACCGTTCATCACTGTCGACTGTGCCGATCGCGGCTGAGCGTACGCGCCCTCGACGCGGCAGGCGACGACTCTCCGTTCTCTGCGATCGAGGATTTCGAGCACAGCGTGCTGGGCTCGCGGCACAAGGTCGCCCTTCGCCTCACGGATGCCGTTGTGACGCAACCCGCGCAAATCGACGATCAACTCGTCGCGCAGGTGCATGCTGCCTTCTCAGTCGGCGAATCGACCGAGATCGTGCTTGACGTCGTGCGCAACGCCGCGAACAAGATCGCGGTCGCGCTTGGTGCTGACGCCCCGCAGGTCGCCGACGGCATCGAATTCTTCGACGTCGATGCGAACGGTGACGTCGTCGCGAGCGTCGACGCGGAAGTCGTCCGACGCGCCGCCGGCGCCTAGCTGCTGCGAAGAACGCCTTGTCCACGAACCTCGACGGAGCGCGTGCGTACGTCGACTAGCCCGCGTGTTTCTGGTCCATCCTGCAGACTTCGTTTCGCTCCGGACGCGGTGGATCCGGCGACCGAATCGAGGCTGCTGAACCGCCTGCAGCAGGCCCCGCCCGGTAGGCGTCTGTGTGCGGATGTGTACGCGCGAGCCTGTTGATATCGGATGCGCTCGCACCGGCGTTAGCACGGGTGCTAGCACGGGTGCTAGCTCTAGAACTGACGGAGGTTGTTTACATCTGAGGTTTCTCGTGAGAGGGATACCGGATGGACGACGCGCTGCGGTGCGCGATCGAAGCCGACCTCGGCGCGCGCATCACGCGAGCTGCACGCGTGCACGGCGGCGATGTCGCGCTCGCGTACGCCGTCGAGCTCGACGACGATCGACGCGTGTTCGCCAAGACGCATCCGTCGTCGCCGCCCGGGTTCTTCACGACGGAGGGGAGGGGTCTCTCATGGTTGCGCGCCGCGGACGCGGTCGCGGTGCCAGAGGTGCTCGCGGTGTCCGACGAGCCGCCGAATCATCTGGTGCTCGAGTGGATCGACGAAGGCCGTGCCCAGCCGAGCACGGAACAGGATCTCGGTGTCGGCCTCGCGCGCATGCATCGAGCCGGCGCGCCGACGTTCGGGCGGGACGATCGGCGCACCACAGGGAGTCGGGGGCTACCGAATGAACCTTGTGCGACCTGGGCCGAGTTCTATGCGGCGAACCGCCTCTTGCCGCTGGCCCGGTTGGCGCGCGAGAGCCGCGCGCTCTCGCCGTCGGCGATCGCCGACCTCGAACGTCTCGCGAATCGGCTCACCTCGTTCGACACCGGCGAGCCGCCGGCGCGGTTGCACGGGGACCTATGGGCCGGCAACCGGCTGGTAGATGTCGAGGGTTGCAGCTGGCTAATCGATCCGGCAGCCCACGGAGGCCACCGCGAGTTCGACCTCGCAATGATGCGGCTCTTTGGTGGGTTCGCGGGCGAATGTTTCGCCGCGTACGCCGAGGCGTACCCGCTGGAGTCCGGCTGGGAAGGTCGCGTGGCCCTGCACCAGATCGCACCTCTCGTCGTGCACGCGATCAAGTTCGGCGGCGGTTACGTCGGGTCCGCGACCGCCGCGATCGCGCAATACACCTGACGCGGAGCCGTCGCCGCGTGATCAGCGGCAGGTGCCGCTTGTGTGGTGTGCGCGGGAGGTGGCCATCCCTACTTTCATCCCTACAACTCACGGCTACTGGTCGGATTAGATGGACGCACGACCGAGTACTGCCTGCTCAGCGGGCGTGAGCGCATTCGTCTTACGTAGCGAGGTGAGCTCCACGATCTTTGAGGGGACGTCGGAGATTCAGTGTCTCGTCGTCGCGCGGGGGGTGTCCGGCCTGCACATTCCCTGAGACGAGTCGGTCGTCTAGCGACGACGAGCGCGGGCGCGCCGTTTGCCTTCGTGCATCGCCTGCACGCGAGCGACCGGAATGTCGTGTCCCTCTTCGATGAGATCCGCGCTCAATCGCTGTGCATCGGGCATGTGTGTGGTCCACGGATCCATCTCGTCGAGGCGGTCGAGCGCGGTGTGGACCGTGAAATCGGCCGGTGTGACCGCGTCGAGCTGGTCCCAGTCGAGCGGAAATGACACCGGCGTACCCGGACGCACTCTCGGGCTGTACGCCGTGACCACGGTCGCCCCGCCCACACGCGTCGAGTCGACGAACACTTTCCCGCCGCGGTCTTCCTTCATGAACGCCGTCGTCGCAAGTGCGGGATCGAGGCGCTCGGCTCGCGCCGCGATGGCGCGCGTCGCCGCAGCCGCGTCCTCCGGCGACGCGTGATCGTCGATCGGATCGAACACGTGCACGCCCTTGGCTCCGCTCGTCTTGACCGTACCGTCGAGACCAACTTCTCCGAGCGCGCCGCGCACCAGGTGGGCGGCGCGTACCGCCATCGAAAACGCGTCGACGTCCGGAGGATCGAGATCGAGCACGAGATGGGTCACTCGGTCGGGAAGATCGACGCGCGTGAGCGTCGGGTGGTACTCGACCGCTCGCTGGTTCGCGAACCACAAGAGCGTGCGACGGTCGTTGCACAACGCGTACGAGACGTCGCGCTTCGACGTCTCGGCCCACAGGGTCACGGTGGCGATCCACGATGGCGTGTACTTCGGGACGTTCTTCTGCATGAAGGCTTCCTGCCCGCGGTGCACTCGAATCACGGAAAGCGGCCGGTCTGTGAGCACCGGAATGATGCGATCGCGAACCGCGTCGAGATACTCCACGAGGTCGCGCTTGGTCGCGTCGGCTCCGTCGAACAAGGGATCGTCGAGGTTCGTGAAGGTCACCCCGTCGCGTGACTCTTCACCGCTCTTGCCGCTCATCACCGAAAACGCTACCCGGCGTCCCGATGCGCCGAACGAGCAGATGCTTACGTGGCTTTCGCGTGTGCCTTGCTTGCGGTGCCCGAGCAGCATCGGCGTACTTCCGGATGGCTGCTCTTGGTCGCGCTTCGCGCAAACCCGGAAGTGTCTTGGTCCGGTGCCTCGGCTGGGGAGCGCATCAACGTGATGCACGCGTACGACTAGCTCGGGGACGTCGCCAAGCCGCACCCTCCATCCCTACTTTCATCCCTACAAC
>JALYLU010000541.1 GCA_030774075.1 Actinomycetota bacterium
CTCCAACTCGAGCCGTTCCAGGATGAGCCGCTCCACGATGAGCCGCTCCAACTCGAGCCGTTCCACGATGAGCCGCTCCAGCTCGATCCGTTCCAGGTCGACCCGTTCCAGCTCGACCCGTTCCAGGAGGAGCCCAGCCAGTTGGTGTAGAGGTTGACGGTGTCACCGATGTTGGTGGCGGCGGTGGGCCTGGTCTGGGTCAACTGCAGTCCGGGTTGGGTGACGGCGGCGTAGGCGTTGAGCGCCCCGTGACCGTCCACCATGGGGTTGCCGACGGGTCCGGGCGACGCGGTGCCGAGCAGCTGGGCTTTGACCTGGTCGGTTGTGATGGGGGTCAAGATGGACTTGACCTTGGCCTTGAGGCTTTGGATGACGAGCGCCGCCGCGCCGCTGGTGATCGCGGTGCTGAACGACGTCCCCGAGCCGACGAAGTTCGCTGTACCGATCCGGGCCGAGGGGTACAAGGTGTCGATGGTGGAGCCGGGCGCTCGGAGGCTGACGACCGAGCGGCCCGATGTCACCAGGTCGGGCTTGAACCAGCCGTCGATGTTGGTCGGTCCGACGCTGCTGAAGCTCGGCATGGTGGCGGCCGCCGGGTTGGTCGACCCGTTGTCGTCGAGCGAACCAACGGTGATCGCCAGGGGATCGTCACCGGGGGAAAGGATGGTGCCGTTGAAGGGTCCGACATTGCCGGCCGAGGTCACCACTGCGATCCCGGCCTGCCACGCGGTCTCGACGGCCTGGTCGAGCGGGTTGAGGACCGTCGAGGAGGTGGGCATGGCGCCGAGCGAGATGTTGAGTACCCGGATGCCGTACTGGTCGCGATGGGAGACGACCCAGTTGATCCCGGAGATGACCGTGGCCACGTCGGTGGCGCCGCCGGCGCCCGCGACCTTGACCGCGACGAGGTTGGCTCCGGGCGCCTCGCCCATGTAGAGGCCTTTGGACGACGCCCCGTTGCCGGCGATGAGGCCCGCCACGAATGTGCCGTGCCCATAGCTGTCTTGGAAGGGGTTGCCTTCCCCGCTCAGGTCGACGCCGCCCACCAGTCGGCTGGCGAAGTCGGGCATCCGATTGATGCCGGTGTCGAGCACGGCCACCGTCACGCCGGTGCCGTCGATGCCGCCGGCCCGCAGCTGCGACGCCCCCGTGGTCTGGGGGAACACCGCGGCGGGCGCCCGCACCGGGTCGGCGAAGGACACGTCCGCCACCGACACACTCACGTCCGGCGTGACGACGAGATCCGGCTGGGCGCGCAGCGCGGCCAACTGGTCCGGGGTGACGTCGACGGCGACACCACTGACCGCAGGCAGGTCACTGTCGACGCGGCCCGTGAGGGCGACGCGTCCGTGCACCGACTGCGTCTTGGCCGCCCGCGTGTCGGCATTCGCTTGATCGGCCGCGGGATCCCCGACCTTGCTTGCGTCATAGGGATCGGGGCGGCTCGCGGGGCTCACCACGACCCTGACCGTCGCGCTCGATGCCGCCGGAGCGGCCGACAGGGCCGCGACGAGAACGTCTGCTTGTGCCGGCGACGCCACGAGCATCGCGGCCATAGTGGCGACGCCGGCCATCATTGCGACCTGTTGGCGTGTCCACTCGACGCCCCGGACCATACGGCGGCCCGGCGGGCGGTTGTCAGGCGCCTTCGGCGCCGCTGATCGCTTCAGTGTGTGCACTCCCCACTCCCTGTTCCCAGCGCCGAAGCGCGTTGGATAAGAACAGGACGTCGGGTTCGCCACTAGCTCCCTGCCACCCAGGCGACCATCTACGGGCGGCAGATCAACGCTTCGTCCACCGACACCTGGGCCGGCACCGCATATATCGGTTCGACCACGGAGAGTGCTTTAGCGATTCGCCAAAAAAATTTCGCCGGCGAGTCGGAATCGGCACCAGAACGCAGGAACTACCGGGCCATTAGCGCTCTACGGCGCTTCATTCGGGACGAAGCCTTGATTCGGTGTGTCGCCACTTACCGCGCGATTCCGGCCGCGCAGCCCGAGCCGGGCTGCTGCACGACGTCATCGACTGGACCCGGTGCGGTCAGCAACCGTCAGGGGAAGTCCTTGCGGCGCCAGGCCTCCCATACCCAGGGATAGTCCCACAGCTGTGTGTGCGTTGCCCGCAGCATGCGCTGGATCGCTCTGCGACGCCGATGAGCCGCAGGAAGCCACTCGTGGAACTGAATGAGGAGCGCGTCGATACGAGGTATCCAGCCAGTCTCCGCGAGACGGGGGAGCACGTCGTATTCGCTGCCCTCAATGTTGAGCTCGAGAAGATCGATGTGCTCGAGCTCGAGCTCCTCGAACACTTCCGCCACGTCTCGGATTTGAGCGGTCGTCACTTCGACGTTCCGCTTCTTCGCGAAATAGTTGTCCGGAAAGAAACTGGAACCTGGTCCCTGAACAGTCATCGTCAAGGCGTCGTTACGACCGCCCAAGCCGTATTCGAAGACGGATAGGTTCGGATAGTGAGCCGCGCGCTCGTGAAGACGCTGAAGAGGACGGGGATTCGGCTCGAAGGCGTAGATCTGCGCACCAGACTTACGCGCAACGCGTTCTGCCCAGTTCCCGACATACGCCCCGGCGTCGACGACCACGCTCTTTTCGTCGAGGTTGAAGTCGATCAAGAGATCCGGATTCTCTTGGAGTGCTCGCCGCATCGCGATGAGACCCCGACTGTAAACGACGTGCTCATAGACTTGGCGAGCACCCGGCGTCGAGTTCGGTCCGCGACGAGACAGGACATACCCGATTGGAAAGCGATACGCGCGGCGTAACGCGTATGCAGCGCGCGCACGGTCCACTGATCGAAAAGTAGTGCGATGACGCTTCTCGCGTCAATGCAGGCTCGAGGCCAGAGCCGACGCACTCGGAGCGCCGATTTCGACTTCAACCAGCCCCGCTGGGTAGAGCTTTGGGTAGCGGCGCATTCCGATACGAAAGAAGAAGCCCTGGCCGTCGGGCCAGGCGTTCCTCCGCTCGAGTTTGAAAGCGAACAATCTGGCGGAGTGTCTGGGAGAGCTTTCAAACCCTCCGGAGCCGTTTCGGCGCCTGGTCGACCTGGATGGCGGACAGGTCTAGCAGTGGCGTGATCCGCGCGCCGCTCTGGCAAGCGACAACCGGTGGTGACGTCCAATCGTCGCCGGCAGTGGCGAACGGCGTTGTCTATGTGGGATTGGTCGACCGCAAGCTCTACGCGTTCGATGCCCAAGGCATCGTGAACTGCGCCGGCAATCCCAAGACCTGCACGCCGTTGCTCACCACCGACACGAACTTGGAGGTCTTCTCGTCGCCCGCGGTCGCCAACGGCAAGGTGTACGTCGGTTCCTTTGGTACTCGAGCGTTCCGCCTGCCCTGACGTCGTCCCGAAACGCCGGTTCCGTCAGATCACGAAGGGTGGGAGTGCTTCGTCCGTGCCCGCGATCGTGCGCGCGAGAGGCGAGCGCACGCGGCTTGCAGCCGAACCCTGGTCAGGGCGGCATCCCGTCCAAACGATGCACGCGTGGGTGACAGCACCGGTGCATGCACATACGCGGTCACATACGCATGCATCGTTTTCGGCGACCCCTCCAGACCGGCGATTCCGCGGAATGACCGTCCGGTCCGCTGCTGGTTGTAAGTCCCACACCTCCCTCCGCAAGCGGTGTGGGAC
>JALYLU010000542.1 GCA_030774075.1 Actinomycetota bacterium
TTCTTGTTGTGTCGCAACACCAAGAATGCCGCACGAACAGGGCACTTGTCGCGCTCAGCGCCAGCCTTCAACCCAAAACTCGTGAACGATCGGGGTTAAGGGAACGAGCCGCCGCCACCGGACAGAACATTGAGGACACCGCGCTCGACGTACTCAACGGTCTGATCCGATTCGACGAGTAGCGCCGCGCCGCTATCCGGTCTATTCGCATCCTTGCAATCCCTCGCCCGGACCGGATTGCGTAGTCGGCGTCACGTCGGTATTTCGCACGAGCGGCTATCTGTCGATCGGCGCTCGACCCTTGGAGCGACAACGGGCATGATGCGTTCGTGGCTGAGATAGCCCATCTTCGCGTCGAGCGAGCGCCAGACGGCTATCGCGACCGGCTTCGGTCGTACGCAGTCATTCTCGACGGCCGGGAGGCTGGCCGGGTCAAGCGTGGGCAAGCCATCGAGATTGCAGTCTCGCCGGGGTCACACGTCGCGATGCTCAAACTCGATTGGTGCTCGAGCCCGAGACTGACGTTTTCTGTGTCGCCAGGCGAGGTCGTGGTTCTCGCGTGTCGACCCGGCGGCTCTCTATTCTCGGCTCCGTGGCACATACTGTTCGCCAGAGGCCGCTACGTCGCGATCGACCGCCTCGGGTAGCGCCATCTGCTAATCCGCACTCGACTAACGCGCTCCCGACCGGGCAACATGCGCGGAAGGAGGCGGCAGTGATCGAGTTGGTGAGACGCACCTTCGAGGTCGACGCATCGCTCGATGAGATGTGGGCGCACCTCGCCCGGGTCGGGTCGTGGCCGTCGTCGGCGAAACACATCAAATCTGTCACGCTCACGCCACCAGGGATGCTCACCGCTGCGAGCGAAGGTCAGTTCCGGTTCAAAGGCGGAGCCCGCTCGAGATTCCGGGTAGAAGAGTTCGATCCTCCTCGACGCTGGCGGTGGGTCGGACCATTTCTCAGTGTCCGCGTCCACTACGACCACTGGTTCGCAGACGCGAACGGCCGCACGCGGCTGACCTGGATCGTTGACGCCGAAGGCCCTGGCGCGGGAACGCTCGGTCGTGTCTTCGGAGCGCTCTACGCCCGCACTCTCGACAAGGCCATCCCGAACCTCCAAGCCGAACTTCGTTCCCGGCCATAGCCCTCAATCGGCACTCGACCAACGCACTCCCGATCGGGCATCCTGTGCGCGTGGCGGGGTCCAACGAGCGCGTCACGCTTGTCTTACTGTTGTCGCGGCGCTGAAGGGCGCGCCGAGTCCTCGCGACCTGCCGCGTCGGATTCCACCACAGGACCACGGGCGAATGAGAGGGAGAGACGATGCCGCTATATCTGTCGAGGTTCAGTTATACGCCGGAGACTTGGGCCAGGCTGATCGGCAACCCAGAGGACCGCCGAACGGCCGCTCGGTCGTACATCGAGTCGGTCGGTGGGAAGCTCCACGGGTTCTGGTACGCCTTCGGCAAACACGACGGCTACAACCTCTGGGAGGCTCCCGACAACGTGTCCATGGCCGCGGTTGCACTGGCGATTGGTGGCGGCGGTGCGCTGAGCGCGTTCGAAACGACCGTCCTTCTGAGCGTGGACGAAACGATGGATGCGCTCCGCAAGGCCGAGCAACTCCAGTACCGAGCGCCCGGCGCGTAGCGGCTCGCGCCAGACTGCCGATCGGAACTCGCCCACGGCGCTTGGCAAGAGCAGGCATGTTGCTAAGGCTCAACGCGACGATGCCTCCCGCGGATGTAGGTACCTGCACCAACTCGACGCCGACGCCAAGCCCGTCGTGCCGATCGAGTAGCACTTACAAGGGCCACGCGACGTCTGAAGCTGTAAGGCGCGTTCTAGCGCTGTTTGAGGGTGGCGACGCCATCGCCGGTGAGGTCGTCGTACGCCGACTTGCGGCCGCACATTGCCAGCAACAGCGCCTCACCGGTGCCGCGCACCTCCGGGCCGTCGCCATAGGTCCACTCCATGTCGGTGGCGACGAGCTTCAGACCCGCCACCCGCTTCTTGTTGCCCAAGATCGAGCCGACGTTCTTCATCCGGTCGAGCGCGGCGCGGACGCGCTCCTCGGGAAGCGTGCCCGGCGCGTCGAGCGCGCGCCGGATGTCCTGCATGTGGATCACGGTGTCGGCCAACATGTCTTCCGGTTTCGTCATCGGCGGCGTGTTACGCATCGACACCGTGGCGCGCATCGCTTTCAGCAACTCCTCGGGAGAACGCTTGCCTTCTTCGAGCGCAGTCGCGGCGAGCATCTTGTTCAAGTTGAAGCCGCTCTTCAGCATCCCACCCACCATCTTGCCCATCGGGATCTTGTTCGCGCCCTCGACCAGATGACCGACGACATCGCGTACCTTCCACTTGGCACACAACGTGGGCGCGTCCCACTGCCCGGGCGTCAGCGTCTCGAGGTAGCTCGCGAGATCGGTGCGCGTCTCCGCCACCATCGTCCACGTGTCGGTCATGTCGTCCCCCTGTTCGCGAGCCGGGCGACCAGTTTGCCCATACGGTTGCCCGAGAACAACCGTCGCGCCCGACAAGAAGTTTGAGGACGCGGTCGGATAGCTTTTCGGTCGTGGCACGCGCAGACGCATATGTTGATCACCTTCATCAGGTCACGCTCTTTGCCGCCTGTTCCCGCAAAAATCTCCAGAAGGTGGCACACCGGTCGGAGCACAGGCGGGTTGCGGCAGGCACAGCGATCGTGAACGAAGGCGACCGCGGCAGCGAGTTCTTCGTGATCCTCGACGGCACCGCTCGAGTGAGCCGCCAAGGCCGCAAGATCGCGACCCTCGGGCCCGGTAGCGGGTTCGGTGAGCTCGCGCTCCTCGACAACGCTCCCCGCAACGCGACGGTCGTCGCCGACACCGACATGGAGTTGGTTGTTGTCGGCCAGCACGAGTTCGAGGGGCTGCTTGCCGACGTGCCCGGTTTCGCCCGCAAGATGCTCGCGGGTACGGCGCACCGCCTCCGCGAAGCAGACGCCCGCGCCATCGAGTAATTTACCTCTCGGCCTTCACTGCGCCCCGTGCAACGACGGAACGTTTTGGCCTCCCGAGCCGTCGTGTGGTCGTGAGACCCAATGTTTGTGCCGGAGTCATCGTGCTGGCCGCGGCGTGCGGCAGTCCGCGGCGCTCAGCAACGTCCACGACGACCGCCCGATCCACGAGCGCGGCAGCGCCGACGGACGACCCTTCCGCGATCCCGGCACCGGGTATCTGCGGAGGTGACGCGGCAAGGGTTCAGACGGTTGCGTTGCGCTCGCTTGATTTCGTGCCGCAACCGCGATGCTTGATCGTCCGAGATCAACAGTTTCTGCGGATCGTGAACGGCATGCGCACCTCGATCACGGCACAACTGGGCAAGCGCCTGACGGTCACGGTGGCACCCGGACGAAGTGCGACCCTCCCCGAACCTGTCGGCAAGTACCTCGCATCCGGAGTGCATACCCTGCGGTTTACGCCCGCCTCGGCCGCTGCGATCTGGGTAGATCCGGTCTGTTCTTCAAGCAGCAGACCTTGTTCGTCGCCACCTTAACCCGGACGTTTCAGTAACGGTCGTCTGATCGTGATCGCGCGTCCGCGAAAACGCCCTCCTGGCGGGGGAAACTGTGCTTGTCGAAGGCCAGTTCCCTACGCCGAGGAG
>JALYLU010000543.1:0-1642 GCA_030774075.1 Actinomycetota bacterium
CAGCGGGTCGGCGAGGATCACGCTCTGCGTGACCTCCAGCTCGAGCCTGGACGACGGCACCTCGTTGGCGGCGAGCAGCTCGACGATCGTCTCCGGGAGCGACTCGTCGAGCAGGTCGCGCGCCGAGAGGTTGACGGCCAGATCGAGGTCGAGCCCCGCGTCGAGCCACCGGTGCAGCTGCCCCAGTGCCTCTTCGAGCACGAAGCGGGTCAGCCGGCGCGTCAGGCCGGTGCGCTCGGAGAAACCCATCTCGAGCTGGTCGACGGCGACCACCCGAACCCGGGGATCGGCCCGGGCCAGCACGTTTCGCCACAGGTATGACCACGTCGGGTTGCCGTGCACGCACAGCAACGTGACGATCGGGTCGGCCACACCGTTGTCGAGCACGTGCCAGGTCCGCCCGACCCCGTCGAGGTTCGGTGTGACGATCAGTCGCGACCATGACGGGTCGAGTCCGAAGAGGCCTCGCGGCGGCAACGTCGCCGGCGCCCTGAATCCGATCCCCTGCCGCGACACGCCGGGATCGTACGCGTTACGGTTCGCGGCGTGGACTCTCAACAGGAATACGCGTACAAGGCCGCCCCGGACGTTGTGTTCGCCATGCTCTGCGACCCCGCGTTCCTGCGCGCGAAGTTCGAGGCCACGGAGGCGCTGGAGTACGAGATCGTCGAGTGCGCGGCGACGGCCGACGGTGGCTTCCGTATCGTGACCAATCGCACCGTTCAGGCGGACATCCCGGGCTTCGCCAAGAAGTTCTTCAAGCCCAACAATGCGATGACGCAGACGGAGCACTGGGGACCCGTGTCGGGGGGAATCCGGGAAGGCACGTGGCGCATCGAGCCGCACGGGGTGCCGGTCTCGGTCTCAACGTCGGGCACCACCCGTCTGGAGCCGGGCGACGCGGGAGCGGTGCAACACATCGCCGCCAAGATCAAGGTCTCGGTGCCGCTCATCGGCGGCAGGCTCGAGCGCTTCGTCTACGACCAGGCGAAGAAGACGATGGACCTCGAGCACGACTTCGGCGAGCAATGGCTCCGGGAGCACGCCGAGTAACGCGTTATTTCGAGTTCGAGGCGTCCTGGATGGCACGCCACACGCGCTCGGCGGTGCAGGGCATGTCCATGTGCGTCACGCCGAACGGGCGCAGCGCGTCGACGACGGCGTTGTGGATGGCCGGCGTGGATCCGATGGTGCCCGATTCGCCGATGCCTTTGGCACCCAGTGGGTTGCGGGGGCTGTCGGTCTCGGTGTTCGACACCTCGAAGCTGCACAGCTCGGCCGCCGACGGGACGGAGTAGTCGACCAGGGTTGCCGTGATCGGGTTGCCGTCGTCGTCGTACTGCATCCACTCGTACAACGCCTGGGCGGCGCCCTGGGCGATGCCGCCGTGCTGCTGGCCGGCGACGAGCAGCGGGTTCAGGATGCGTCCGCAGTCGTCGACGGCGACGTGACGCAACATCGTGACCTGACCGGTCTCGGTGTCGACCTCCACCACCGACACATGCGCGCCGAACGGGAAGGTGGAGTCGGTGCCGTCGAAGTCGAGCTCGTGGCGCAGCGCCGCGGGCTCGAGGCCTTCGGGCAGCTTGGACGCGTCGCGGGACGCCACCGCCAGCTCCGCCCATGACAGACCCGCGGACGG
>JALYLU010000543.1:1652-3646 GCA_030774075.1 Actinomycetota bacterium
CCCCCGCCACGTGCAGGCCGCCGTCGCCGACGACGATGTCGGCGGCCGACGCCTCGAGGACGTTACCGGCGATGTTGCGGGCCCGGTCGAGCACCTCGTTCGACGCGATGTGAATTGCGCTGCCCGCCGTTTGCAGCGAACGCGAACCCATCGTGCCGGCACCGCGGGGCACACGGTCGGTGTCGGAGTCGACGAGGGCGATCTTGTCCATCGGGATACCGAGCACCTCGCTCGCCAGCATGGCGAACGCGGTGTGATGGCCTTGGCCGTGCGCGCTGGTCCCGGCGAACACACTCGCGGCACCGTCGTCGTGGATCTCGACCGCGCCGAACTCGACGTGGAGCCCGACGGGCGCGGTGACCTCCACGTAGGTCGACACGCCAATTCCGAGCTGCTTGGTGTCGTTGTTCGCGCGCCGCTGCGCCTGCTCGGCGCGCAGCTCGGCGTAGCCCGATGCCTTCAACGCGGCGTCGAGTGACTTCTCGTACTCGCCCGAGTCGTAGTTGGCGCCGGTTGGGGTCGTGAGCGGGAACTTGCCGGGCGGGATGAAGTTCGCCCGCCGAATCTCGGTCGGATCCATGCCGAGCCGGCCGGCCGCCACGTCGAGCACCCGCTCGATGAGCTCCGTCGCCTCCGGGCGTCCGGCGCCGCGATAGGCACCGACGGAAGTGTTGTTCGTCATCACCGTGGTGGCCGTGAACCGCACCTTGGGGATCTCGTACACGCCGACCGACATCATCTGGGTGAGCATCGGCAAGATCGCCCCGATACCGGGGTACGCGCCCGCCGAGGCCACAACCGTTTCGTCGAGGCCGACGATCGTTCCGTCCGACATCACACCGAGCTTGGCCGTCATCACATAGTCACGGCCGTGCACCAGCGACAGCATGTCCTCGGAACGCGTCGCGATCCACTTCACCGGACGTCCGAGCTTCAGCGCCGCCGCGGCCGCGACGAGATGCTCCACGTACGGCGACGACTTGGGGCCGAAGCCGCCGCCGACCCATCCGCACACGACGCGCAACTTGGACGGTTCGAGACCCAGCATCGGGGCGTACTCGGCATGGATGGAATGCGGCGCCTGGTGGGAGACCCAGCAGGTGAGACCCCCGTCGGCCGGCACGGCCAGGATGCCGTTGGTCTCGATCGGAACGCCGGCCAGGCGTTGGCTCACCATCGTGACCTCGGCGACGACATCCGCGCCGGCGAGCGGTTCGGCGTCGCCCTCCTCCGGGAACGTCGTGCTGAAGCACACGTTCGATCCATGCTCGTTGAAGAGCAGTGGAGCATCCGGCAACAGCGCGTCGAGCGGGCGCGTGACCGACGGCAACGGGTCGTAATCGACGACGACGCTCTCGGCCGCGTCGGCGGCTTGGGAGCGCGTCTGCGCGACGACGGCCGCGACGACGTCGCCGACGAATCGCACCTTGTCCGTCGCGAAGACCGGCCGGTTCAACGTCTCGGGCATCATCGGGAACTGGTGCAACGACGCGAGGCCGAGATCGTCGCCACTCGAGTGGTACACGGCCACCACACCCGGCATGGTCAACGTCTCGGCGACGTCGACCGAGCGCAGGTTGCCGTGCGCGACGGTCGACCGGACGAACGCCACATGGAGCATGCCCGGCTCGACGAGGTCATCGACGTACTTCCCCGCCCCGGTCAGCAGCGCGGGGTCCTCGAGGCGACGGACGGCATTCCCGAGGATCGAACCCGACGCAGGCATGCAAACCCCCCGTATGTCGACGTCGGCACGCTAGCGGGGATGGTCTTGACGAACAGAGGTGAAAACAGTATTTTCGCTTTCGCATATGGCGATCTCGGAGCGCGTCGCAGCCCGGTCGACGGAAGCCGCGCGCGCCCGCGCCGAAACCGAGGTCAGCGCGCTCCTCGAGGCGGCACTCGCGGCGCTCACCGACCACGGGTCGGCCGGCCTCACGGTCGCCGACGTCCTCCAGCGCGCCGGTCTCTCCACGCGCGCCTTCTACCGGCAC
>JALYLU010000544.1 GCA_030774075.1 Actinomycetota bacterium
TCGACCCCCTTATCCGGGTCGCGAATCACGGTCGCCGCGATGACGTCGGGGTAGCCGGCCGGCTGCGCGTCCTGGGACCAAGCGTGGAAACGAGGGTTACGGCCGAGACGCGCTGCACGCCCCGGCTGGTAGCTCTCGATCTTGTAGGGGCCGGTACCGGGCGGAGGATGAGCGCGGAGATCCCGCGCCGGCGTGCCAAGCGGCACGGTCGAGGCGAAACTCAAGGCGAGCTTGTAGAGGAAACCTGTGTCGGGTGCAACGAGATGGAAAGTCACGGTGCCGGCGTCATCGCTGGTGACGATGCCTTTCGAGAGGTTGCAGCGCTTGGGGCTTCGCATACAGGCGGTCGCGCCGACGATGCCCGAATAAAAGTTCGAGGCGGCGCCGATCTTGAAGACGCGCTCGATCGCATGGCGGAAATCACGCGGCCGCACCGCCCCTCCGTTCGCGTAAAGAATGCCGCGTCTGATCTGGAAGGTGTACGTCTTGCCGCCGTCGGTCGAGGCGGGCACGCGCGTCGCGAGATCGGGGACGATCGTTCCCCCCGCCGCGCCGCCTGCCCGCTTGAATGCCACGAGCCCGTCATAGACATTCGCCATGAGCGACCATGCGTTGACCGAGTAGGTCGCCGCCGGGTCGAAACTGCCGTTGTCGTCCGCGAGAGCGACCCGCAGCGTCCCGCCACGGTGCGAGCTTGGTGAGGCGGCGGCGCTGACCCAGACCTGTTTGCCGTTCACGACGAGGGCCTGCGGGCTATTGCCGAGGGGGATCGTTCGCCGGACGCCGACCGCCCGTGGGTCGAGTTGGACGAGTGCACTCCCTGCCGTGTCCGCCACCCACACGCCGTCTGCGCCGACGGCGATTGCCTTTGGATCGTTCCCGACGTGGACCGTCGCAGCGACGGAGTTCGTTGCCGCGTCGATGCGGGAGACTGTACCGTCGATGCTGTTCGCGACCCACAGCGCACCTGCCGCGAAAGCGACGTCGGTCGGTCCGTTGCCGACGGTGACCGCCGCGAGTAGAGACCCCGAGGCAGGGTCGATCCGGGAGACCGTGCCCGTCGTCTCGCTCGCGACCCAGATCGCGCCGCCGCCGACAGTGACCGCGCTGGGCGTCCCCCCGACCGGAATCGTCCTTGTCACAGCCCCTGCCGTCGGATCGATTCGCGAGACGGTGCCGTCGAGGCTGTTGGCGACCCATATGGCCCCCGCGCCGACGGTGATGCCGCGCGGGCCATTCCCGACGGCAATCGTTTGCACAACCCTGTTCGCGTCCGGATTGATCTCGGAGACCGTGCCTGCTTCGCTGTTCGTCACCCAGAGGGCGCCCTCCCCGGCGGCAAGGCCGGAGGGGCTATTGCCGACGTCGATCGAGTCGTGCACTGATTCGGTCCGGGGGTCGATGCGCGAGACCGTGCCGTTCACCGTGTTCACAACCCAGATAGCTCCTCGGTAGTACGCGATGCCGGCGGGCCGACCGCCCACCGGTACGCTCGCGAGGACCCGTCCCTGGTTCGTGTCGATCAGCCCGGCCGCGTTGGCCCCCACCTGTCGGAGGGTGTCTTCTCCCCTGGCGAGAATGAGTGAGACTGGGACGGCGACTGCGACTACGACGAGAGCAGCGATCACCCAGAGTTGCTTTCTCGAAAGCAACGGCCTCCGGATCGCGCTCTCCCTTCGTCGCGAGGCAAGCTCGCGCCAGCGCGGCTGCTTTTCGCCGCCCAGCTCCTCGGGAACGACGCGGACGAAGCGAACCGGTTCCGCGATGCCCTTGAGCCGCGCGCGTCGATCGAGGTAGCGCAGGCCTTCGACCTTGCGTGCCAGGTGGATCACACCCTCGCTGGCGAGTACGTCGCCGGGGCCTGCGAGCGAGCAGAGCCTGGCCGCGAGGTTGAGAGCGCCGCCGCGGTAACCGCCTTCGAAGGTAACAGCCTCGCCGACGTCCAGGCCGATCCCGACCCGGAGCGGCAGGCCGGGTTCGGCCACCGTCTCTTTATCGAGACGTGCCTGCAGCGCAACGGCCGAACGAAGCGCGAGCCGCGGCGACTTGAACACTGCGAGCGCCTCGTCTCCGCGCAACTCGAGCAGCTCACCTCCCGCGGACTGCACCTCCTCCCGGACGATTTCAGCGAATCTCCGCGCGAGCCTGGCCCCCGCCACGTCGCCCCGCTCCTGCGTGAAACGCGTGTACCCACGGACGTCAGCGATCAGAAAGGTCCGAACCTCAGCTGCCGGCTCGCGGGCTTCCGTCTCCCCCCTCGCCACCGGATCGGGGGACTTGCCAGAGGTCGTGTCGATGATTCAGTCTAGGAGCGGTTCAGCGCCCGCTCAAGGAACCGGCCGCGAGACGCCCATGCCGGAGCTACGTCGCGGCCGCCACAACCCGCCGGGTGCGTAAATTCGGTCGTACGTTACAAACATTCGATTTGCAGGCAAGACCGAGTCTACGCACCCCAAAGGCGCAGCGGACACGCGAGGAATGCTGCGCGACGAGCCCGAGTCGCTCGGTCTGCTTCGCATCGAGGCGAGCGAGTTTCGCGGCGTCGAGCTGTCAGCCAATTCAGACGACGCCTGGGAAGTGCTCCACGCGCCACCGGACAGGAGAGCGACTCACCTCGTTGTAGACGGCTGGTAGACGAAGGCCAACTCGAAGTGGGTGTCCGGCCCCGCGCCAACCCGCAAAGCCGCTTCGGGAACGGCCTCGCGGGAATGCCCCCGGCCGGAATCGAACCAGCGCACGCGGTTTAGGAAACCGCTGCTCTATCCACTGAGCTACGGGGGCTTGTCGGTCAACCAAGCCATTTCTTCAGACCTGGTGGTCTGGCAACTGTAACTTCGAGGGGAGCGATTCCGGTCATTTAGGCCTCTAGTCGAGCGCACGGGGCGTCGATAACTGCTGGATGCCAATTGAAAGCTTGCGTGGATTTGCGCGTCGGTTCTTCGCCGACCGCCGGGCGGTTTTGGTCGTTTCGGTTGTCGGGCTGGTGGCGACCTTTTTCGTGGCCCTTCTCGCGCAGGACTCGCAGGCGGTGGGTTCGGCGATGTTCCTGCCGTGGGTTGCGTTGCTTGCGTTCGAGTTCGGCGTCGCGGCCGGATCCGGTGCGGCGGTGCTGGCATTCGCGCTCTTCCTGTTGCCGTCTTCGGAGCAAGGCACGTCGCTCACGGTTGCGTTTGTCGTCGGACGCCTCGCTTCCTTCCTCCTGATCGGCGTGGGGGTAGGTGTGCTGGGGAAGCGGCTGCGCGCGAGCGAGGTCAAGAATCGGCGGCTTGTCGAGGGACTTCCGCTTGCCGTCTATATCGAGTCGGCAGAACACGGGCTGAGCTACGTGGGGCCACAGATCGAGTCGATCATCGGCTATCCGCCGGCGGCGTGGCTTGGGCCGGAGAATCTCTGGCGGCGGATCCTGCACGACGACGACCGCGGCCAGGTGATGGCTGCCTATTCCGTAGCGGTTGACGCTGGAGCACCCTTCTCATCTGAGTACCGGCTAATCGGTCCGGACGGCAGGATCACCTGGGTTCGCGACTCATCGACGGTGGTCCACAACGGCGAGCGTTCCGATCGTCAAGGTTTCATCGTCGACATCACGCAACTGAAGCAAGCGGAGAAGCAACTCGAACGGAACGCCATGCTGATGCGTGGGT
>JALYLU010000545.1 GCA_030774075.1 Actinomycetota bacterium
GCGCCGAGGTCCCCGGCGATCGCGCGGAGGTAGCCCATTTCGTTCGCGGCAAGCAACGCGCGTCGTGCCTCGCCCGCGGCTTCGAACAATGCTTGCGCCTCGGTGACGAGCGAGATCGCGGCCTCGGTGTCGGCGTGTCCCCACGCGAGGAAGCTCGCGAGATGAATCTTTACTGCGGCGCGTCGCACGCGGTCGTCGGATGTCTCGGCGAGCTGCTCGATCGTGCGCATGGCGCGGATCGCGACCTCGAGGCCGGCGTCGAGTCGATGTTCGACGACCCACTCGGCTTGCCAGTCCATGGCGTCGAAGACGTCGAGCCAGCGCCGGTCGCCCTGGGGCAGCATCTCCAGCAGCGCCGAGAGCAACCCGATCGACTCCCGGTGGTGCTCGAGTGCTTCGGCCTGCCGTAGCGCGCCGCACAGCGCGTCGACCGCCTCCGGATCGCCACTGCTCGACGAACGCACGAAGTGTTGCGCGGCCGCGCCGAGACGCCCAGACTGCACGAGCGAACGGGCCGCGTGACGGTGCAACGCGCGGCGCCGTGCGGCTCCGATGCCGGCGTAGATCGCCTCTTGGTACAGCGGGTGCGCGATCTCGTACAGAACCTCGCGCCCGAGGTCCTCCTCGTGAACGAGTCGCAGCCGCACGAGCTCTCGCAGCGCGTCGCCGAGCGAATCGAGATCACGATCGGAGATGTGCTCGAGATCGCTCAGCTCCACGCGATACCCGAGCACCGCAACGAGCTCGAGCGTCGCGCGTTCGACCGGTCCGAGCACCTTGAGCCGGGCCGTGACCCGTTCGGCGAGATCTTCCGGGAGTGACTGCAGTCGCGGATCGCTGAGGTCGGCGCCTTCGTCGAGCAGCGCGCGCAGGAGTCCGAGGGCGAACAACGGGCTGCCCTGCGACCGTTCCATGAGCCACTCGACGAGTCGCGGGTCCACAGCCGTGGCGTCGACGAAACGTTGTGCGAGACGTGCGACGTCGTCGCGCCGCAGAGCATCCACGGGGAAGCGTCGAAGCACGCCCTCTTGTTCGAGCGCGAGCAGCACTTCGCTGCCCACCGGGCTCTCGGCGAGCTCGACGGGTCGGGCGGCGAGCAGGATCAGGATGCGTCGATCGGCGAGGTTGCGGGTCAGGTAGTTGAGCGCCTCCCACGACGAGCCGTCGGCGAGGTGCACGTCGTCGAGGACGATGACGACGGCTGTCGTCTCGGAGAGGCGCGCCAGGAGGTTCGCGAGCGCCGCGAGTTGGCGCACCAACGGCGGTGTCGCGACCGGCAGGGACGGGTTGGTTGCCGCGACACTCGGCAACAGCGCGGCGAGATCCTCGGCGCCGGAGCCGCAGAGCTCCGCGACCGCGGCCGGTTCGAGCGAGCGGAGGTGTTGCTCGAGCGCTTCGACCCACAAGCCCAACGATGCCGTCGCGCCCAGCGGGTAGGCGCGCGCGGAGAGGCAGACGGCGCCGTTCTGACGACGGCGGACGAGCTCGCCGGCGAGGCGCGTCTTGCCCAAACCGCCGTCGCCGAGGAGCAGAACCGCGCGAAGTTCGCCGGCTTCGACGCGCGCGTACTCCATCTCCAGATCCGCGATCTCCGTGGCGCGGCCGACGAGGTCGAGACTTCTCGGATCGAGCGGTGTCGCGGCCGACGGAGTCAGGGCCCGCTGTTCCCACGCGACTTCGTACACGTCGATCGGTTCGCCCAGGCCCTTCAACGTGCGTCGGCCGAGCGGACGGAACTCCATCTCGCCCCGGCCCTTGACCAGATTGCGGACGAGATCGGACGCAAGGATCTGACCGGGCCCGGCCGCGTCGCAGAGCCGGCGAGCGATTACCACGGGCCGGCCGAAGTAGTCGCCTTCGTCGCGGATCGGCTCGCCCACGTGCAGGCCGACCCGCACGCGGCCGTCGGCCCCCGATTCATCATCGAGCGTTGTCGCGACGGCCGCCTGGATTGCGGCGGCCGCGACGACGGCCTCGACCGCGCTGGCGAACACGATCATCAGGCCGTCGCCCAACGACTTCACGGTCCGGCCGCCGTGGGCGGCCGCGGCGTCGCGGACGAGGCGGAAATGTGCGCGCCGCAGCTCCTCGGCGCGGTCGTCGCCGATGCGCTCCATCGTCTCGGTCGATGCCACCAAGTCGGTGAACAGGATCGTGACAACGGTCGCCTGATCGAGTTCGACGTCGCGATCGGCGGTCGGTGACATGCGCGCTCCTCGGGCGGCGTGCGTACAGCCTGCCGCGAATGCGACCGGCTCTGCACCCGTGAACACCACGAACCGACCCCGAGATCGCGCAGATCGCGCATTTCGCCAAACGGTCGGGATATGTCGATTCGGGTCGCCGGCATTCGTCGTACCGGTGAATGGTCGGATACGCCGACGGCAATCGACTCGAAGGAGAGCACCGATATGGATCTTGTCGAGGCGTACGCAGCCGCGGCGGCACGGGCCGGTGAGGTGATCGCGGCGACGCGTCCGGACCAGCTGGAGTCGTCGACGCCTTGTCGTACCTGGACTGCCCGGGAGTTGGTCAATCACATCGTGGCGGGTCAGTACCTGTTGGCGGGCGCGGCCTCGGGCGCACCACTGCCAGACACGTCGGCCGGCACCCCCGACTTCGCGGGTGGCGACGCGATTGGGGCCCAGCGTGATGCGAGCAGCGCGGCGGCCGCGGCCTTCAGCGACCCGGGGCTGGGGGAGCGCATGGCGGAGCTGCCGTTCGGCACCCTGCCCGCCGGAATGGTGCCGGGCCTCGCGTGCTTCGAACAGGTGGTGCACGGTTGGGATCTCGCGCGCGCGACGGGTCAGGAACCGGCGATGCCCGCGGAGGTCGTCGAGGTGCTTTTCCCGTTCGCCGAGCAGCTCCTGGCCAACGCGCCGCGCGACGGCGCCGCGTTCGCGGCAGTTGTCGACGTGTCCGCCGGCGCGCCGGTCATCGATCGCCTCATTGCATTGAGTGGGCGACGGCCGTAGATCGAGCGCGTCGAGCGTCGACGACACGTGAAGTCGCCCGCGGTTAGCGTTCCGCCGTGGCCGACTGGCCGACGATCGCGTCGCTCTCCACCGCCGCCGGCACGCTGGTGCTGGCGGTGGCGACCTTCGGCTCCGTGCGCTCGGCGAACCGCGCCGCTCGCGCCGCCGAGCGGTCGTTGTACGCCGGCTTGCGACCGCTCCTCGTGCCGTCCCGCCTGGAGGATCCGCCCGAGAAGGTCGGTTTCCAGGACGACCACTGGATACGCGTGCCCGGTGGCAGAGCGATCGCCGAGGTGACCGACGACGTCATCTACCTCGGGATGTCGCTGCGGAACGTCGGGAGCGGGATCGCGGTCCTCGATCGGTGGTGGCTGTTCTCCGAGGGCCTGCAGGGCGGCGCCGGCCACGAGGACCCGGAGCAGTTCCGGCGCCTGACTCGTGATCTGTACGTGCCGCCGTCGGATCACGGATTCTGGCAGGGCGCGTTGCGCGACCCGTCCGATTCCGAGTTCGCGCCCGCCCGCGACGCGATCGAGGCGCGGCAGCGGATCACGATCGATCTCCTGTACGGCGACTTCGAAGGCGGCCAGAGATCGATCAGCCGTTTCGTACTGATCCCGGATTCCGGCGAGGGTTGGCTGGTCTCCCAGTCACGCCACTGGAAC
>JALYLU010000546.1 GCA_030774075.1 Actinomycetota bacterium
TCGATCACGCCGTCGCGTTCGAGGAATCGCAGCGTGTCGGTGAGGACCTTGGGCGTGACGCTGCTGATCGCGTGGTGGAGCTGGAAGCGACGCTTCGTCCCCGACGCGAGCTCACGCACGACGGGGATGACCCACTTTCGGCCGAGTATCCCGACGACTTCTTGGGTGGCGATCGTCCACGCGAGAACTCCCGCGGGTCCGGGTGTGTCCGGTCCTGCGTCCTTCCCGCTACGCCGTGTCGAGGGCGAGCGTTGTCCACTTGTGAAAGGCGAGTCCATGCCGTCGATTCCCCACGCATTCCTTGCGTGACGGTCCGAGTATCGCAGACCGGGCGCCCGATGTACGAACTTTGCCCGATTCGGTGGGGATGCGCAGCCAAACAAACCCAAGGGGGCCCGCAAGGGTCTGAGCGGTCAGTTTCCGCAGCGGAAGATCGGCCCGAATGATCGTTTCGCAGTAGGCGCAAAGGGGCAGGCCGCCCGATCCGAAGCACCGATCAAGCGTGTCGATCAACTGCCCGATTGGACACGTCCACCGGTTGTGATGGAACTCGGCGCGAGTGTTACGCGTCCGATACGCCGTTCCTCGCCCTATCTGCGGTTGCACGTCCTGATGCGATCAGGGCGGCATCACCGCCGCGTCACGCAGGTGTGACGACCGCCGGGTGATGCTCGGTTTGCCCGTAGAGACGTAGAGTCCGCGTGTGCCGGTGAGCCCGCCCGGCGAGGGCGGCCTGGTGCTGCTCGCCCAAGCGATGGACGTGGTCAGCGTGCAGGCCGATTGCACCCTGGACGAAGCACTCACCCTGATCAGCGACCGCGCAATCGTCGACCACCGCGACGCGTACGAGATTGCTGCCGCGGTCATCGACCGCAAAATCAGCTTCGGCGGGTAGCCCTCGCCCTCGTCGGTCTCGTCGGCCGGGTACTCGATCTCCTGCCGCGCCGCGGCGGCTTCAGGCGAGTCCGGATCGACCTTCAATAGCGCTTCGATCGCAAGCTCGAGGTCGAGCGGGATCGCGTGCCGTTCGTCCAACTGCTCACGCGTTGGGCGTACGTGCTTCTCACGCTCAGGGGTTTACGGCGCGCCATCGGTCCCAGGTGGGTTTGGCAACCCGCACGTCCCCGATTCGGTCAGGGAGGGTCATTCCCGCACAGACGCACAGACCTTCGGTGCAGAGGTCGAGTCCAGACCGGTGTTGAGGCGGCTCAGCCACAGTCGCCGGGCCGGGAGACGCGGATCGAGGAGAAACGCCGTGACGATGACTTTGTTCACCGAGTTGGACGCCGAGTGGTCGGAGCTCGGGGCGTCCGCTCCGGCTGTGGCGGCGCTGGGGCGCTGGGCGCGGAGCGACTTGCCGCTCCAGGGCTTCGAGGACCTGCGCGACGTCGTCCACTTCGTTCAACGTTCCGGACTCCGCTCGCGAGGCGAACAGGTGCTCGCGTGCCTTGCGGCACGTGCGCCTTCCGATCCGCTCGCGGCGAGGGCGCTGCTCCAGGTCGTGCTCTACGGCTTGATCCGGATCGCGGCCGATTTCCGCAGCGCGGCACACTCGGAGGAAGACGCGGCGAGCATGGTGATCGCTCTCGCATACGAGCGCATCCGCACATATCCGATCGAGCGGCGACCGCGCAGCATCGCCGCGAACATCCTTCTCGACACGCGCCAGAGAGTCAGCCGGTCGCTCTGCCGGCGAAGGGTCGCCGAGGTGTTGACTGCCGACATCGGTCGTCCCGCGGGAGAGGCTGCTGGAGCGTCAGCAGCCGACGAGCTGATCGGCCTCCTCGATGAGGCCGTGCGCAGTCGCAAGCTCCGGATCGACGACGCGCGGCTCATCGTGTTGACGCGGGTTGCGGGCGTGCCGACCGCCGAGCTGGCGGCGATTCGCGGCTGTGCGCCGCAGAGCCTGCGACGGCGCCGTCAGCGCGCCGAGGCGGTGCTCGCGGCCGCAGTCAGAGACGTCGCGTGATCCTGTCGTCTGGGGCGCCTACCATCACGGCGTGCGACGAGTTCGTCGCCGTCGCCCTGCCGGCGAGCCGCAGGTGCCAATCCCGGTCGTCGAGTCGGTGCTGGGCGCGCCGGTTGTCGGTCCCGCCGTTGTTCGCATCGGGCCCGATCGAACGCTGCTCGACCCGCCGTGGGAGATGGTGGGATGCGCGGTCGCGCACGTCTGGCCCGACCACCATCTCGCGGGCGGCTGGGCGCGGGTCGTATGGCCGGTGGATGGTTCGTCTCGGAGGCCGATTGCTCCGCTCGATCTGCACCTCGGCCACGTGCTCGAGCTCTCCGCGCAACAGGACGGCGACCGGATGGTGCACTACGCCGTCGTTGCCGATGTCGACGAGCAGCGAATGGTCTTCGTGCCCGCCGGGTCGGCCGTTGACGCAGCGTCGATTGCGCGTCGCGCCGTTGATGTCTGGCGGGCCGCGGTGCTGGCTGCGACCGAAGACGCGTGGCACGAGCGGATTGCGCGTGCCTGCCGCTCGGGGGGAACAGCGCTGTAGCGGCTTCCCGCTCTGGAGGCCGTGTTGACGCGGCCGACGTACCTGACCGCGCGCTGCACGCGTGGATGCGAGACGTGGGCACCTCCCGAGGAGATGGAGCGCCATGTGCGCGACAAGCGCTGCAACGGACGCGCCTGGTTCCGAGGCGTCGAGCGGACCATGCTCCTCGACGCCAACTGGGCGCGAATGCTGCGGGCGAGTGGGGGAGAGGCGCTGCTCGACTTCGAGCGTATGAAGGCGTACCGCACGCGCGACGCCCGCCGGCCGCATCTGCCGCTCTCGGTTCAGTTCGGCGCGGTCCTCGCGTCACCCGTCGAACGAGTAACCGCGCGAGTGTGGTGGTACGTCGTGAAGCCGCGTCTCCTTACGGGAGAAGACCCGCATGCCGTCGTCGCATGCGCGATGACGGATGACGGATTCACCGCGCTCGCGCCCGCCGACCTCGCCGATCGACTCGTCACGTGCGGGTCCTGCGGCGATGTCGTGATCGGCCTGTCGCAGCACCAGCGTTCGAGCCGTCGGTGCAGGATGGCCTCCGCTGCCAATCGCGTCAACGAGCTCTGGCACGCCGGCTACCGAGACCCGTGGACGATCCGCGGCAGCGCGCCGCTCACCTGGAGCGAGCTGCGCGCATCGCGCTGGCGCAAACACCTTGCGGTCGTCGAGTTTCCGAAGTGGAACGCGGTGTTGGTGGTCTCCAGCGACCGTGAGGACCTGGTCGCCTGAAGGCGGTCATTCGTTGTGACCCGACCCCGGTTGTTGGTCCCCCCGTCAGAACGCGGTGGGCGTGAGGGTGCCGAACCGGAAACTGCAAGCAGAATTACGCGCCGCCCCCGGCGCGTCACCGGCGAATCAAGACACGCGGATCAACGCGTTCGCGGATCAACTCGCGAGCGTTCGCTAGATGACGAATCCGTTGTGCGCTGTGGCAACGATTTCGTACACATCCCAGACAAGGTCGCTCCGGTGAAGACGCCTGGTGCGGCTCGGTCAGACGGTTAGGTAACCCCGATTGTTCACGGGATCTGTCGAGTCGTGTCCGGCGTGTGTGGGAGCGCGTTCACGGTGCTCTTGTCGTGCTTGTCGCGGTCGGGGAGCGGCGCGAGGACGTTGGGGGCCGTGTCGGGACG
>JALYLU010000547.1 GCA_030774075.1 Actinomycetota bacterium
CGTCGAGACACGCGAGGTTGTAGTCCTCGCTCGCCGCGAGGTGTGCGAGGAGGTCGCGCACGCTCCAACCCTCACACCGAGTCGGTTTGCTCCAGTCGCCGGCGCCTGCGCTCGCGAAGAACTGATCCAGGCGGGAGGCTTCGGTTGCCATCAGCTCATAGGGGTCGAGTCCCGCGAGATCCTGATCATCGGTCATCTCGTCTCCTTCCGATGTACGGCGCACCGTAACGCGAACGCCAGCGCGGGATCGCTACTGGTACCGAAGGATGACGCTCGACGCGGTTTTCGCCGGACCCTCACCCCCGACGAGGTAGCCGACCCCGTCGACGACCGCGGCACCGGCGTCGGCCACGGGATACGGCAGCCTCCCGACGTTGCTCGTGCGTCCCGACGCGGGATCGAATCGCACGACGGTGTCGAGGATCTGCTCGTGGCTGCGCCCGCCCAGTACCAGGATGCGGCCACCGATGACGACCGCACTCGCGTCCGAGAGCGGCATGGGCAACTGCCCGGCGATCACCGCATCGCCCGTGGTGGGATCGATGCGCTGGATCGTCGTGACCTCGCGGCCGTTGTGCGTCCCACCGAAGAGCCATATGCGCCCACCGAGCACCGCGACCGCCGGGTACCGCACGGTCTGCGGAAGCTGCGCCACCGGCCGGAACGTCGCACCGTCGGTCGTGGCGAGCACGCTCGCGACACTGCGCGCACCGTCGAAGCCGCCGAGAACGTACGCAGTGCCGTTGACCTCGGCCGCGACGAGATCGGAGCGCGCTTGCGGCATCTGCCCGACGACATTGCCCACGCCGGAGCGGTAGCGCTGCACCGTCGAGAGCTCGGTGGCGCTGCCGCCGCCGAACACGTACACGTCCTGATTGATCACCGCGCCCGCGGAGTCGTGGATGGTCTGCGGAAGCACGGCGAGGCGCGTCGTGACACCGCCGGGCAGCGCGATGTGCCAGACGCGTGCGGTCGAAGAGCCGCCCGGGTCGAGCCCACCGATCACCAGCAACGCGCCGTCGGCGGCAAGCACCACCTCACGCGCGCGTGCGGCCGGCAACTGCCACGGAGCCGTCTCGATTTGCAGCGTGGCCGCCGGGAGCGCGGCGGTGGTCGAGCCGACCGCCGACGATGTCGTGGGCGTTCCGGTTTTCGTGCTCGCGCCGCTCGAGCACGCGGTCACCGCCGCCGCCGCGAACACCACTACGACAGCGAGAACGGGACTCCGAGCACGACCCGAAGAGAGCCTGAGCACGACATCTGACCCTAACGGCTCGCGTCAACGGATGGCGGCCGCGCTACGGCAGGCCGGAGTCGGCGTCAGCACGACAGGCCTCGCCGCTCGCCGCAGCAATCGCTCGCAATTGCGCGCCCTGCTCGGACGACGGTGTCCCGTTCCCTATCGCGAACGCGAGTTTCTCTGCGCGCGGCGTCTCGATGAACACGCGGGCCACACAACGTGCGAGCGCACCCGCGACGTGACCCTTCGCGGCCGCGACGGTGAGGCCGGCGCGAACGCTCAAGAGCGCGACCGCGTCGTGGAAGCGCTGCGACGACGGCTCCGGCGCGCTACGGCCCGGGTCGCACGTCGTGAACCCGACGCGGTCGCCGACGGCGTCGACGGCCGTGCTCGGTCGCGCCCGGGCCCAGTCCTGGATGGCGCGGAGAAGGAAGGGACGGCTGTGCGCGAACGCCGGTTGCACGACGACGCGGTAGCAGGTGGAGCCGCGACTCCGGAACGTCACGGCTCTGCCACCGGCGATGACGTCGGCAGCCGCAAGAGCACGTCCAGGGTCGAGCCGCATCGCCAGAGTCACGAAGGTCTCGAACGGACCGAACGACTCCGCGGGTCCTGCGGCCACGCCATCGGCCGGGAGCACCGCGTTGCCGCCCGCCGAGAGCAGAACGCGGACCGTCGACGGTCCGAACTCGTACGGCGCGCCGGACAACAGATCGACGATGTCGGGCACCGATGCCGTCTCCTTGCCGACGCGCGCACCTTCCGCATCGTTCTCGCGTTGGTACTCCTTCTGCTCCGCGGCGGAGAGCTGCGCCAGGTAATCATCCTGGATACGCACCGCGTCGCCCTCGACGAGTGCCTTCAACGCCGACGCATCACCGGTTTCGGAAGTAGCCGCCCGCTTTTGCAGCGTGCGGAGATCGAAGTGCTGATCCTGCAGCACGTGGGTCAACTCGTGTGCGACCGTAACGCGGTGCGCAACGTCGAGCGCGGTGCCGCGCACGATGATCTCCTGATGGTCGGGGTCGTAGTAGGCGAGCGTTCCGGACGACTGGTGGGTCTCGTACGCTCGCAACAGGTCGACCTTGCCGCCGATGAACCCGAGCGCGCGGAACACGGCCTCATCACGCGTCACTCGCTCGCGCTCCGTCGCGCTCAAGTTGCTGTCGTCGCCGAGCAGCTTCTCGAACTCTTTCGGCGGGAGATACCGAACCGGAACGGGATGCTCGAAGTCGAGACCGCGGAGACGCGCGACCTCGGCGGCGATCGGCGCGACGCGCGCATCCCAGCGGCTCGGGAACCACGACCGGGTGGAGACCGCAGCCACGAACACGGCACCCGCCGCGACCGACAGCAAGACGACGAACACGGCCACGGCGACGGAACGGAGCGGGTCACGACGCTCGCTCACCTGCCCCACGAACCCGTGCCCGTACATTCGTCCGTCATCGACACTCGATCCGCCACTCATGAGACCCACGCGGAGGTCGCCGGTCCGGCCGTCCGTCCTCGGAGCCGCTCGGTAGCATGCCGCCGTGTTGGACCCCTTCGATCCCTTTGACGCCGCCCGGTCTCGGGACGCATGGACCACGCTCCGGGAGCTGCGCGACGCGGGCCCGCTCGCAACCGTCGCGGGGGGCGTGCGATACGTCACGCGGTACGCAGAGGCGCGCGGCGTGCTGCGCGACACCGAGACCTTCTCCAACGCGTCGGGCCTGAAGGCGCCGGGAGTCGACATTCCCGTCGAGGACCGTCTCCTCGGCGAGCTCGATCCGCCGCGCCATACGGCTGTGCGACGCGTCATGGTCACGGCCATGACCCCGAAAGTCGTGCACGCGACCGAACCGTTCATCGCGTCGACCGCCGCGCGCCTGCTCGACGCGCTTCCGCACGACCGGTTCGACCTCGTCGCCTCGTACACGGGAGTACTTCCGAACCGGGTCACCATGCACCTGCTCGGCTTCGATCCCGCCGACTCCGACCAACTGGCTCGCTGGGCCAAGGAGCTGATGGAAAGCACCTTTCCGGCGCTCAATCGGACCGATCGCGGCGTCGGCTTCGCGGCCGCCTTCCCCGATTTCTCGGGATACATCGATGCACGTATCGCCGAGCGGACCGCGCAACTCGCCGCGGGTGACGACCGCGACGACGTGCTCGCCCGCCTGATTCGGCTCGAGGTCGACGACGCCGCACTGCCTCCGCAGCAGCTCCGCGCGCTCGTCCGCAACCTCGTCACAGGCGGGCTCACCACCACCACTCAGTTACTCGGGAACCTCATCTTCGAGCTCCTTACCCGGCCCGAGCTCGAGGCGGCGGTGCGCGCCGATCGCGCGCTCCTGGCGATCGCGATCGAAGAGAGCCTCCGCCTCACGCCTCCGGTGTTGTTCTTGGC
>JALYLU010000548.1:0-3180 GCA_030774075.1 Actinomycetota bacterium
GCTCGCCGGCGCGCTCGCACCCAACGACACGCACACCATCACCACCGAGCAAGCCGCTTGACCACCATGAGAAAATAGAGATCAAGGTCCGCCCCGAAGTTCAACGGGAAGCCGGACATCCTCCGATCTCGCTCGCGGACCGGTTGGTATGTGATGTCGGCGCAGGCACCGGCGTCGCGTCGCAGGCCGCAGCCGCAGCAGGCGCGCACGTCGTCGCGACAGATGTCGCGCGAGGCATGCTCGCGGTCGACCACGCCCAACGACCGCCGGCCGCGCTCGCCGACGCGACCTGTATGCCGTTTCCCGACGCCGCGTTCGGCGGCGTCGTCGCGGCGTACTGTTACAACCACCTCGAGGATCCCGTCGCGGGACTTCGCGAAGCTCGTCGAATAACAATCTCGGGCGGTCCCGTGCTTGCGTCGGCCTATGCCGAAGACGACACCCACCCGGTCAAGGCCGCGTCCGAGCAGGCGCTCAGCGAGATCGGCTGGTTCGCACCGGACTTCTATATCGATATCAAGACGGACGCAGCCAAGCTTGCGACACTCGAAGGCGCCGAGGATGCGGCGGAGGCATCTGGGTTGCGCGCCATCAACGTCGAGGCCGTTCGCGTGCCGTTCCCGAAACTTACGCTCGACGACCTGATCGAGTGGCGACTGGGTATGGCCCATATCGCGTGGTTCGTCGCGGATCTTCCGGCCGACCCGCGCGAAGCCCTCGTCGCGCGCACTCGAGATCTTCTCGGCGCTGATGTTCCGACGCTCGTTCGGTCGGTCATCCACATCACCGCCCTTGCCTGAGTTGGCAGCGGCGCGTCGGTCGACGCGATCTCAAACCCGCGGCACCGGATAACGGGCACCTACATGACGCGCACCGGCAATCGCGTGCCGCTCCCACCACGCGTACTCGTCGGCGTCACCCATCGCCTTTTCCCAACCGATACATGCCGCCATGCCGAGCAGGCAGAGATCGAGCTGGAGCTCGAACCAACCGTCGGTCGACACACCGTGACGTTCGAGCGCGGCACGGAGGGCGTCGATCGTTGCCTCCTTGGTCAAGGGCAGGCGTCGGCAGTTGATCGCGAGATACCAGGCGAGGTCCCAACACACGGGACCGGCGCCCGGATACGCCCAGTCGAGCAGGATCGTGCGCCCGTCCGGGTGCATTCCGAGGTTGCCCATCTTCCAGTCGCCCTGCAGGAACGTCGCGGGCGTGGCGCGCATGGCATCGGCCAGCGGCGTCGGATCCGCATGGATCGCGGCCAGGAGGTCTGCGAACGCCGGCGCACGCTGCGCGAGCCGATGCCAGCCCTGAGTGGCCACCACAATCGGCGGCGGTGGATCGTCGACTGCCGCCTCCGTCGCGATGTTGTCGGGCGCGAAGAACCGCAGGCGTTCCTCGATCGTGGTGAGCCCGAGATCGTCCCGCCAGGCCCAATACCGCGCGGACAGCGCCGCGAGCCCATCCATCAGGCCCAGGTGAGTCTCGAGCGAGATCACCTCGTCTCCCTCGGGAATGAGATGCGCGCCGATGTCGCGCATCAAGATCGTCAGCAGCGCATCCTCGTTCTCGCCGTCAGCCGCCATCCCCACGACGGCGTGGTCGATCTCGGCGGGAACCTCGCTCATGATCCCGGCTCGCCATATCTTCAACGTCCGTAGGTCGCGGTCGCCCGTGATGCGCATGATCCAGTCGTTGCGATAGCCAAGGGTCTTCGCGAAGTACCGCTGACCGTCAATCGTCACCAGCTCGAACACCGAACCCGACCGGGCATCACCCGGCCTGACGACCACACGATCCTGTGCGTCCGCGAGCAACTCGTCACGCGAGGACGCAACCCATACGTTCGACGAAGCCAACATCGTCTCCTCTCTTCGCCGCTCGCATCGGAACGCCCGAACGTATCGCTACGCTCTGACCAGTGGCCGAGTCGACCATTGACGAAGACATGCGGGCGGCTCGGCTCCTCGAGGCCCAAGCCAAGGCCGCGCAACTGTTCGCGGCCGTCGAACAAGAAGGCGTGCTGGCGCCCGGAGTGCTCGACAGCGACGCCAGCGCGGCCGTGCGTGAACTGGCTGCACAGCGCTTCGGTGTCAGCCGCCACTGGCACAAGCGCATCATCCGCTACGAGCAGATCGGCCATCGCCTCGCCGAAGCCGACGCCCGTATCGGCCACGCCCAGCAGCTCGTCGACGCCAACCGCCACGAGCCGGCCCGCGCCGAACTCGACCGAGCCGACGCGATCTGCCGGCCCGGCGGCGCGCACGGCATCGTGCGCCGCGCCGATCAACAACGCGCTCGTCTGCCCCGCGAGGTTCCAACCCCCGGCGAGGGACCCTGACCACCCCGTCCGAGGTCTCGCGACTTTCCGGTAGTCTGCTGCAGCGAGCGGGCGGTGTCGTGTCGATTGTCAGTGGTTGAGCATTGCGCCGACGTCGAGCCGACCGCCGGTGACTGTCTGGCCCGCGAAGTCTTTCGTCGCGACGGTCGTGGAGAAGAGCGCGTCGCGGATCTGTTGCGGTGTCGCTTTCGGGTGTGCAGCTGCGTAGAGCGCAAGTGCACCCGTCACGTGCGGAGCTGCCATCGACGTGCCCCACCCCTTGGCGTACCCAGTGTCAAACGGCACGGTCGACGTGATCCCCGAGCCGGGAGCGGCAAGATCGACGCTCGTGGGGCCCCAGTTCGCAAAGCTCGCCCGCTTCCCGTTTGCGTTCATTGCGGTGACGGCAACGATGCAGTCGAACGCCTTGTGCTTGTAGGTGACGCCACAGTCGAACTTGGCGGGGTAGTCGTCGATGGTGTCGGAGTCGACACCGTGGACGCCCTCGCCCACGGCGTTGACGAAGAAGATGCCGTTTCGCCCGGCCCGCTGGAGCGCATCCTGGAAGAACTGCGGATGCTCGGGCCCGCCCCACGATGCGTTGATGGCAACGATGTTCATCCCGTGCCGCTGCTTGAGATCGACCACGTAGTCCACTGCGCGGGTCGCGTCCTCGGCGGTGCCGCTATCCCTGCCCAGGAACTTGATCGGGATGATCGAGACGTTCCAGTTGACGCCCGCAACGCCGATGCCGTTGTTGCCGACCGCGCCGATCGTCCCCGCCATGTGCGTGCCATGGAATTCGACATAGGGGTTGTCTGGGTCGGGATCGTAGAGCGAGTTGTCGTTGTTCAAGAAGT
>JALYLU010000548.1:3190-3628 GCA_030774075.1 Actinomycetota bacterium
TCGTCGACGAAGCCGTTTCCGTCGTTGTCGACGCCGTCCAGCGGATCGTAGGGATTCGTCCACACGTTGGCTGCGAGGTCAGGGTGCGTGATCTGCGTTCCCGAGTCGATGACCGCTACGTACACGTTGCGGGACCCAGTGAACCCTGCTCCCCACGCCGCGGCGGCGTTGCTGCCGTACCGGCTTGAAGGGCTGGTGTTGGCTCCGTACATTCCCCACAACCCACCGTTGAGATAGAACGGATCATTCGCGAGGCTTTCCGCAGCTCGAATGCGATAGACGGAGTTGGATTCAGCAGCGACGACGCCGGTGAGCGAATCGGCCACGCCGGCAGCTTGCGATTCGCTCGTACCGCTCGGCAGTTCGAGCACTTCGACTGCCCCGTCGACGGCGCTTCCCGAGTAGACGGTGTTTGCAGACACGCTCTGGAGCGCCTCG
>JALYLU010000549.1 GCA_030774075.1 Actinomycetota bacterium
AGGCCGTAGCGCTCCTGGGCGAAGGTCACGATCGAGCGTCCCTCGGGCGTCTCGTCGGCCAGGCTCGAAAGCATCGCGGCATCGGCCATCGTGTGCTCGTCGACGCCGGGCACCTCGAGGAACTGGGCGGCCTGGCGGTTGCCGTAGGTGATGGTTCCCGTCTTGTCGAGCAGGAGCGTCGAGCAGTCGCCCGCGGCTTCCACTGCGCGCCCGCTCATCGCGAGGACGTTGCGCTGCACGAGTCGGTCCATGCCCGCGATGCCGATCGCGGACAGCAGCGCGCCGATGGTCGTCGGGATCAGGCAGACCAGCAGCGCCACCAGGACCGTGAGCGACTGGGGCGCCTTCGAGTAGATCGCGAACGGCTGCAACGTGACGACGGCGAGCAGGAAGATGATCGTCAAGCCCGCGAGCAGGATGTTCAGCGCGATCTCGTTCGGCGTTTTCTGCCGCGACGCGCCTTCGACGAGCGCGATCATCCGGTCGAGGAACGTCTCGCCGGGCTTCGACGTGATGCGCACGATGATCTCGTCGGAAAGCACGCGAGTGCCGCCCGTCACCGCCGAGCGGTCACCCCCGGACTCCCGGATCACCGGGGCGGACTCGCCGGTGATCGCAGATTCGTCGACCGATGCGATGCCCTCGATGACCTCGCCGTCGCCGGGGATCAGCTCGCCCGCGGTCACGACGCATTCGTCACCGACGACCAGATCGTTCGAGGACTTCTCGACGACGGAGCCGTCGCGCAGCCGGACGCGGGCAACCGTCTCCGAGCGGGTCTTGCGCAGCGTGTCGGCCTGCGCCTTGCCGCGTCCTTCGGCGACCGCTTCCGCGAAGTTCGCGAACAGCACCGTGAACCAGAGCCACGCCGAGACGAGACCGGTGAAGACACTGTCGGAGGCGTTCGCCGACGGGAGCTTCTGGAAGAAGAGGATCGTCGTGAGGATGCTGCCGACCTCGACGATGAACATCACGGGGTTGCGCATCATCTGGCGCGGGTCGAGCTTGACGAACGACTCGAGCGTCGCGCGCTTCATGATCGCGGGATCGAGCATCGAGCGCGCGCCGGCCGCGCGGATTCGGACCTTCGGCGGCCGTTGTTCGGTGGAGGTCATCGTCACAGACATTCCGCTCGCTCCTAGAACTTGCCCACGAGGTACTCGACCAACGGGCCGAGTGCGACAACCGGGAAGTACGTCAGGCCCACGACGATCACGACGACGCCGGTCAACAACGCGGCGAACAACCCGGTGTTGGTCGGGAACGTGCCGGCGGACGCGGGTGTCGGCTGCTTCCGGCCGACCGACCCGGCGATGGCGAGCACCGGAATCATCAGCATGAACCGCCCGACGAGCATCGCGAGGCCGCCGGTGACGTTGAACCAGTTCGTGTTTGCTCCGATCCCCGCGAAGGCCGAACCGTTGTTGTTCGCCTGCGAGGTGAACGCGTAGGTCATCTCAGTGAGGCCGTGCGGCCCCGTGTTCAGGAGTCGGTGCAGAGGCGTGGGCATCACGAGTGAAACGGCGGTGAACGCGAGGATGACCAGCGGTACGAACAGGATGTAGAGCACGACCAGCTTCATCTCCGCGCCCTGGATCTTCTTGCCCAGATACTCAGGTGTCCGGCCGACCATCAGGCCCGCAATGAACACCGAGAGCAGGGCGAACAGCAACATGCCGTAGAGACCGGAGCCCGTACCACCGGGATCGACCTCACCGAGCATGATGTTGACGAGTGGTGCCGCACCGCCGATCGGCGTGAAGCTGTCGTGCATCGAGTCGACCGAGCCGGTCGAGGTTCCGGTCGTCGAGGACGCGAAGAGCCCGGATGCCGCGGGTCCGAACCGCGTCTCCTTGCCTTCCATGTTGCCGCCCGACTGAGTCGCGGTCGCGGTCTGGCTCACTCCGATCGGGTTGAGCTTCGAGTTGCCGTTCGTCTCGAACACCATCGCCACGATCGAGATCGTGAGCCACAACACGACCATCGCGCTGAGGACGGCGATGCCCTGTTTCACGTCGCCGGCCATCTTCCCGAACATCCACGGGAACGCGAACGGGATCGCGAGCAGCAACCAGGTCTCGAGGGTGTTCGTGACGGGATTCGGATTCTCGAACGGGTGCGACGAGTTCGCGTTGTACGGGCCGCCGCCGTTCTGACCGATTTCCTTGATCGCTTCTTGGCTCGCGATGGGGCCACCCGGCAGGGTCTGGGTCTGGCCGGACACCGTCGTCACGGTCTTGGCGGCGTGGAAGTTCTGGACGACGCCCTGGCTCACGAGCACGAGCGCGAACACGAACGACAGCGGCAGGAGAACGCGGGTCGTCGTACGGACGAGATCGACCCAGAAGTTGCCGAGCGTATGAGTGCGCCGGCGCACCAGTCCGCGGATCAGCGCGACCGCGACCGCGGCGCCGGCGGCCGCCGACACGAAGTTGTGAAGCGCGAGCCCCGCCATCTGGGTGAGGTGCGACATCGTCGACTCACCCGAATAGTTCTGCCAGTTGGTATTCGTGAGGAAGCTGACGGCCGTGTTGAACGACAGTGTGGGCTTCACGCCCTTCTGGCTGTCGGGGTTGAACGGCAGATGTCCCTGCAAGCGCAGCTGCGCGTACAACACGAGCACGGACGCGAAGCTGAAGGCGAGCAGCGAGATCGCGTAGGTCTGCCAGCGCTGCTCACTGTCGGGGTCGACGCCGCAGAGTCGGTAGATCACGCGCTCGACCGGGCGGAACACGCGGTCACCGGGCGCCCGCTTGCCGCCGTATACCTTCGCCATGTAGTTGCCCAACAGCGGCGTACTGATCGCGAGCAGCGCAATCAACACGAGGAGCTGCGCCCAGGCTGCTGCCGTCATCAGAGCCTCTCCGGGAAGACGAGCGCGTAGACGAGATACGCGACGGCGAGCAGGCTCAAGACGAGCCCGATGACGCTCTCGACACCGGTCATACGGCTGCCGGTTCGTCGTCAGCGGTGGCCGCTCCGGCGCGAGCCGTCTCGATATCGGGCCCGATGATGAGCTCGCACGCCTTCACGAACAGGACCGCGAGCGAGAAGAACGCGACCAGGATCGCGACGAGGATCACGTCGACCATGAGCAGACTCCTTCGGTGAGCCGAGCCGCGAGCACCGTCGCGCACCGGTCGGCGATGTCGAGCGCGCGATCGCGAGACGAGATCGGAATTGCCACGCCCGTGGTCGCTGTGCGCGCGACGAGCACGAACCGGCCGAGCTGCAACCCGCGGATGCGAACGGGAAGTTCGATGCCATCCTCCGGCTTCCACGCGGCGTACGAACGAGCGCCGACGACATCGGCCGGAAGCATGATCCGACGGTATTCGATGCGCGGCAGCAACGCGTCGAACGGCCACGGCTCGAACGAGCAGTGCACGAGGTCGAGCTGCGAGCTCAAGTCGGCCCGAGCGGTCTCGACTGCTACGTCCGACGCGAGGCTGTCGCCAAGATGGCCTGCGACGGACTGGCTTGGCGTCATGTAACGATCATGCACACTTTCACCGTGGTGAAACCGGTGCTTGACGCCTTCCTTGCGGCACGCCGGAAGTTCTTTGCGCGTCCTTAGCAGCACGATCCAAAACGCGGTCGACCCCGCGGGCACAGCG
>JALYLU010000550.1 GCA_030774075.1 Actinomycetota bacterium
GATCGCCATGGTGGCGTGAAAGAGGCCCACGTTGGAATGCAAGGCGACCGCCATCGGCTGCCCGGTCACCTTGGCATAACCGTGCGCGATCGCGACCGCGTGCTCCTCGTGCAGGCACAGGAGCATCTGCGGGTCGCGGTTGCCGAGATAGTTGACGAGGCTGTCGTGCAAGCCGCGGAAACTCGCGCCGGGAACGAGCGCGATGTAGGGCAGCGCGAGCGCGCGCAGCGTTTCGGCGACGACGTCGCTGCCGTACTGCGGTGCCGGCGGTGGCGTTCCCGCCGGCCGCTCCGTCGGCGTTTGCTTGGCGCTCAAGTCGGTGCGGTCCACGCGCGGGCCGCTATTGCCGGGGCGGAATCTGAATCAGCTCCGCCAGTTGTTCCTTGGTCAGCGGCGTCGCCGTGTACTTCAGCGCGACGGCGTCCTGCACGATGGTGTCGAGTCCGATCACCTTGTCCGGATCCACGGCGGCCTTGGGAAAGAAATCGTCGCGCGTGCGCTTGGCCATGGCGACGGGGATGCCGACGAAATCGGCGTAGGTCTTGAGCGCAACCGGATCGCTCGAATAAAGCCAGTCGATCGACTCGCGATACGCCTTCATGAAACGCTCGATCGCCGGCTTGCGAGTCTGCAGCGTCTGCGCGTTGGTGATCAGCAGGCGCACGGTCTGGCCCTTGAAGATGGCGGCGTCGTTGCCGCTGGCGACGATCCGGATCTTGCCCTCGTCCAGCTGCTGCAGGCCGAATGGCGGCGCCGACCAGCCGACGTCGATCTGATTCGACATGACCTGGGTCAGCGTTGGAGCGGGACCGCCGGTCGCCGTGGGTTTCGCCTTCAGGTCGTACTGCTTCATGAACGCGCTCACGATACCGTGCGTCGACGAGCCATTGGTCGAGTAGGCGATGGTCTTGCCCTCGGTGTCCTTGAGCGACTTGATCGGCGAGCTCGCCGGAACATACCAATAGAGATCGGCGGCGCCGGTGGTCTCGGCGCCGATGATGCGCACCGGCGCGCCCTTGGAGAATGCGGAGAGCACGCCCATGATCCCCGGCGCGACGCCGATGTCGACGCTGCCCGAAATCACCGCCTGTTGCGTTTCGCCGCCGCCCTGCGTGTACAGGATCTCGAGGGTCAGCCCGTGCTTCTTGAAAATGCCTCCGAGCTGGCCGATCTCGGCGATGGTCGTATCCCAATTGCCGCGCTGACCGGCGGCGACCTTGAGCGTGTCCTGCGCCTGTGCCGCCGGCAAACAGAGGCCGAGCGCCAACAAGATCATTGCACCACAGAACAGCCTGAGCTTGCCCATCGATTGCCTCCTCGCCTGGATGTCGTGCGTGTTGCCTAGCGCACCCGCGCATCGATAGAGCGCGGGCCGCGAATCTCGTCCAAGCGGCGCAGTGTGGCGTGCGGTCGTGGGAGGCGTCAAGCGGGGGCCTCGTGGACCTCGCGCAGGCCATTCTCGATAATCGGAAGTGGTATAAGGGGTTCATCCGAACGGCCAAATTATAAATTCCGGTTGACGTCCAATGACTTGCGGGGGTGGAATGGCGACAGAGCACCCGGCCATCGCGCAACTGCACTTGTAAGACGGGGTTCTTGACATGCTATGTCCGCAGTGTCGCTTCGATAATCCCCCCGGCATGCGATTTTGCGGTCAGTGCGGGAGCAAGTTGTCGGATGTTTCTGTCGCTTCGGGTGCCGTCACCGAACGGATAAGCGACGCGCCGGACGCCGAACGCCGTCACGTCACGCTCATGTTCATCGACGTGGTGAACTACACGAGCCTGTCCGAGCAGCTGGATCCCGAAGTGCTCAGAGATGTCGTGCTGCAGTACCAAACGCGCTCGGCCGGCGTCATTCAGAGATTCGAAGGTCACATCGGAAAGTACCTCGGCGACGGGGTGCTGGTGTACTTCGGCTATCCCACCGCACATGAAGACGACGCGCGACGCGCGGTCCTTGCGGCCGTTGACATCATCAAGGAAATCAAACTACTGGCGCTTGAGCTCAAGAACACCTTCGACATCGATTTCGCCATTCGCATCGGGATCCACTCGGGCATCGTCATTGCCGGAGAAATGGGGGTTGCCGCGAGTCGAGAGCGTCTCGCGGTCGTCGGCGATCCGCCAAATGTCGTCGCCCGAATACAGGCCCTAGCCGAACCCAATACCATCGTGATCAGCGCCAACACCTATCGGCTCACGAATGCTCACATTTCGGCCACGTCTTTGGGTGAACATGTCTTGAAGGGCGTGTCTAAATCCATGGAGGTTTTTCGAGTCGAACACTTGCAAAACGTTCACTCGCACTCGAAGCTGATCGTTGAGCAAAAACAAACGCCGTTGGTCGATCGTAACGATGAGCTCCGACTCCTGCTGGAACGGTGGTCGTCAACAAAGCAAAACAAAGGTGGAGCGGTCTTGATCGAGGGCGATCCCGGCATAGGCAAGTCTCGTCTGACCAGCGCGCTAATCACCCATTTATCGGGCCAAAACTTTGAGTTTCTTATCGGCTATGCCTCTCCGTACCGTCGAAACAGTGATCTGTCGCCGATCGTCGAGTTGATGCGATCGCAGTTTGCGTTCGCAGAAGATGACCCGCCCGCCCATCGTCTGGAAAAAATTGAGGCGGAAACCGTTCGTCTCGACTTCAATCTCGACCAGACCGTCCCGCTGCTCGCGTCGCTTCTCTCCTTACCCTTGTCTGCACCCTATGCAGCGTTGGATCTGACCGCACCCGCATATCGCCGCGAACTGCTTGGGCTGCTGACGCGCTGGTTTCTGCGACGCGCCGCTCACAAGCCGTTGCTGCTCATCATGGAGGATCTGCACTGGACCGATCCGTCGACCCTTGAATTGCTCGCACAACTCGTCGAGAACTGTGCGTCCGCGCCACTGTTCTTGCTGTTTACGACCCGCAAAGACTATCAAGGTTCGCTGAAGAGTCACGACGGAGTCAAGACGATCTCCCTTGGCCCGTTGACCGACGACGATTCCAAAGCTTTGATTGCAACGGTAAGCGAGAGGATGTCGCTTCCGAGCTCGATAACGTCGAAGATCGCAAACAAGACGGACGGCAACCCGCTCTACATCGAGGAAGTCACCAAGATGGTGATGGCGTCCGATAGGCTGGCGATACCAGAATCCATCCAGGATTCGTTGACGGAACGCCTCGACAGGTTATCCGACGGGAAACAGATCGCACAAACCGGCTCGGTCATAGGGCGTGATTTCCGTTTTGATTTGATTTCGGCCCTGTCGCCACTCTCGAAGAATGAACTGGAACGGGGGTTACAAAGACTTGTCGACTCCGAATTGCTCTACGTCACCAGAAGCAACGACAAAGTCACTTACACTTTCAAGCACGCCCTGATTCAGGACGCGGCTTACGAGTCCATGCTCAGAACCAAGCGACAGGAGATCCATCAGAAGGTTGCCGTTCTTCTCGAAGGTGAGCGTTACGCAGAGCTGCGCACCACAAACCCGGAGGTCCTCGCCCACCACTATACGGAAGCGGGCATCCACAAACCGGCCATTCAGTACTGGCGGGCGGCGGGGATGCGATCATTGTCCCGATCCGCCGGGCAAGAGGCGACGAGTCATCTGCGGAA
>JALYLU010000551.1 GCA_030774075.1 Actinomycetota bacterium
CGTGTCGGACGCGTGCGGTACCCGTGCGATCAACGAGACGTCGCCGTTGCGTACGCGTTCGCGCGCCGCGAATGTGCGCCCGGGTTCCTGCTCGAGCACGTTGAACACCGTTTGCAGCGTCGTGATCGGCCGATCGTCGATCGAGATGTTGCCTTCTTCGACCCAGCCGATCGCAGGCCCGAGCGCGACGCCCAGTTCGCGAACCTTGCCTTCGTCGCGCAACGCAACAAGCGTCGCCCACAGCGCGTCGTCCACGATCGGCTCGATACGTGGGTTGTGGAGTTGCAGGAGATCGATGTGATCGGTGCCGAGCCGCGTCAACGACGCGTCGACCTGCTGACGCACCGACGTCGGTCGCCAGTCGTGCGGCCGCTCCGACTGCCCGGGGTGCGTGCGCTCCGCGGCGATGTCGTAGCCGACCTTGGTCGTCAGAACGATGTCGTCGTGTTGCGACAGATAGTCGCGCAGGATCGTCTCGCCGGCGCCGTCGGCGCCGTAGACAGGCGCGGTGTCGAAGAGGGTGATGCCGGCGTCGAGGGCCGCTCTGATCATTTCGTGTGGGTCGTCCGTTCGACCCCACCAATCAGTGACGAGCGTCCAGGTACCGAACCCGACCTCGGAAACGACGAGGTCGCTGTGACCCAAGCGACGATGGCGCATGCCGCGAGGCTATGTCGCGCTCCGCTGCGCGGGCCGCTCGGGCGCTCGACTCAGATTCCGTAGTCGACGACTGAGCGGGCCACCTCGCCCGCCTCCATCGAGCGGAACGCGTCGTTGATACCCTCGAGGCCGATCCGGCGCGAGACGAGCTCGTCGAGCTTCAGGGTCCCGTCCTTGTACAAGGCGACGAGCCGGGGTACGTCGCGCTGGACGTCGGACGATCCGTACCACGAACCGCGCACCTGCTTCTCGTTGACGAGCAATTCCATCGCGATCGGGATCTCCATCGTCTGTTCCATCTTCGGGACGCCGACGATGATCGCCTGGCCACCCCGACGCGCCATCGCGAATGCTTGTTGCACGGTGTCCTTCAGGCCGATCACCTCGAACGACACGTCGACGCCGCGCCCGCCGGTGAGTTCCTGCACCTGTGTAACCGGATCGCCGTCGGTCGCGTTGACGAGATCGGTCGCGCCGAACTGCTTTGCCATGTCGAGCTTCGAATCGAAGCGGTCGATCGCGAAGATGCGCTCCGCGCCCTTCCACTTGGCGCCCTGGATCGCGTTCAGGCCCACGCCGCCGCAACCGATGACGGCGACGGTGTCACCCCGCGCGATGTCGGCCGTGTTCGCGGCGGCGCCGAACCCGGTGAGCACCCCGCAGCCGATGAGTGCCGCGCTCGTGAACGGCACGCTGGAGTCGATCTTGACCGTACTGATCTCCGGGCAGACGAGCTCCTCGCTGAAGGTGCCGAGTGCCGACATCTGGTGCAGCGCCACGCCGCCGCGCGAGAAACGCGGCGTCATGTCGAGCTGCGCCCCCATCGCCATTGCCAGGAAGCCGGTCTCGCACATCTCGGGCGAGTCGTGGGTGCACATGTAGCAGATGCCGCACTGGGGAACGAACGAGAGGACGACGTGATCGCCGGGCTTCACCCGGCTGACGCCCTCGCCGACCGCATCCACGACGCCCGCGCCCTCGTGACCGAGCACGGCCGGGAGGGGCGACAGCAACGTCCCGTTCACTACCGACAGGTCGGAGTGGCACACACCGGACGCACCCATGCGAACGCGCACTTCGCCGGCCTTGGGACCGTCGAGTCCGACGTCGACGACCTCGAGCGGCGCGTTGATCGCAGGACACACGGCGGCCTTGGGCATGGGAACTCCTCCTCGACGGACGCGTGATCGTAATGCGGGGTTCAGACGCCTCGGTCGCGGTCTTCGCGCGCGGCGGCGCGCACGCCGTAGGCGAGAACGATCGGGATCGGGAGCACGGCACACGACACGGCGAGGCCCGCGATCGACACCCCGACCGTCCACGTCGGGAACGCGGTCATGGCGCCGATGAAGAAGGCGACGATCGCGACGCCGAGCGCGATATAGCCGATGCGTTTGCCGAGCGCCGCGAAATGTGCGATGCGTTCCCGCCGTGCGACAACGGGATCCTCGGCTACCAAGCGATCCACCCGTGCGCGGCGAATGCCTCATCGATTGCACGAGGCAGGTCGGCGAGCGAGAACGACATGCGCGCCCGGTTGACGTTCACGTCGAAGAAGCGGTCCCGCACCGCGGGCTGCTCGACCAGGAATCTCGCGACCGCTTCCGGCTGCTGGGTCGAAAAGACGCGAACGCCGGCGGCGACGATCTCGGCGAGCACCGGGTAGGGAAATGCCGCGCAGGGTCGACGGTAGGCGATCGATTCGATGACGGGATTGCCGAACCCCTCCCAAGTGGAGGGGAACACGACAAGGTCGGATGCCGTGTACGCGTCGCCGGCCATCGGAGCTCGTCCGACGGTGACCGGAATCCGCGCGCGTTCGATGATGCGGTCGAGGACGGGTGCATACCCGTCCTCCGCGGGGCCGGAGAGCCAGAGGCGTAGAGGAAGATCAGGTGCAAGTCCGTGTAGTTGCTGCGCGAACCGGAGCGCGCCAGGTACGTTCTTGCGTTCGATCGCCCGCGCCGGTTGGAAGAGCACGAAGTCGTCGTCGACGAAGCCGAACTGCTTGCGGGTCGCGGTGCGATCGCGGGCCGGTGGATCGAGATCGAAATAGTTGTGGATCGTGACCGCGTCGGCATAGCCGCGAGCGTGCAACTCGCGCCGGCTCCGGAGATTGATCGTCGCGTGGAGCGCGCCGTCGACGCGCGGCGGGAAGTCGGCCTCGAGGTGGGTGAGCTGGCGCCGTTGCCACGGTAGATCGTGGTGACGAAAGCAGACCCGCCCGGTGTGGTCGCTCGCGACTCGTGCGACCGCACGCGCCGCGTCGAGGTTGAGCGGCAGTGAGCAGAGGTTGTCGACGACCACGAGGTCGGCGCCTTGCAACGCTCGGCGCAGAACGTCGGTCTCGACCCCATCAGCGCCTGCCGTTCGGGAGGGTGGCGGGTCGATCGCGAGACTCGGGATCACGATGTCGTCGCGCTCGACGGTACCTTCGATCTCGCCGGCGACCCGTCGGGTTTCGAAGCCGAGCTCGCGTAGCGCCCATGTCCACTTGCGCGCTTCGACCGACACGCCGTCATCGCCGCCGAGCCGGAACGAGACGGTGACCGCCAGCGGCGCCATGACGCCGACGATAGGGCGAACTACGGGGCGGAGACGTACGCGAGACGGCGGTTCGTCGCGTCGAGGACGGCCCGGGAGACGGCATCCGCCTCCTGTTGGGGACGCACGATCGCCGAGCCCGACACAAGTTGCTCCGCGGGAGGGATCACGTACACGACGGTGACGACGGCGACGTCGTGCGCGCCGATCCGCATGATCTCTGCGTGATCGACGTCGACACACTCTGCTGCCGGTTCGAGCTGACGCAGTGAGTCGACCGTCGCCAGCGCGACGAGCCGGTGGCGCGCCGTCGTCGCGATCGAACCCTCCGCGAAGCCGACCGCCTCCTCCTCGTCGAGCGCCAGTGTGACGCGCACCAACGAGCGCATGCCGCTCGCCTCGG
>JALYLU010000552.1 GCA_030774075.1 Actinomycetota bacterium
CCTCGGGGGCGACCTTGCGACCGACGCGCTGCACCCGGCCCTCGAGGTTCGTGACGGTGCCGGCCTTCTCGCCCCACAGCGTGCACGGCAGGAACACCTCGGCCCGTTTCGTCGACTCGGACTCGAATCCGTCGACCGCGATGATCGTGTCGACCGCGTCGATCGCGCGGCGCGCGAGGGTGGCGTCGGGAAAGTCGCTCACCGGATCGGCGCCGACGAGAACCAGCACACGGATCTTCCCGTCGGCGGCGGCGCGCAGGATGCCCTCGGCCGACAGCCCGCGTTCCGCCGGTACGCCGCCCCAGCGCTCGGTGAACCAGGCGCGGCCCGCGTCGAGGGTCGTGCGTCCGGGCAGGAACCCCGGAGCGAGACCGGCGTCGAGCGCGCCGTGCACGTTGCCACGTCGCAACGCCGAGAGGAACCGTACGTCGTGCACCTGGGCGAGCTCGGCCGCGGCTCCCACGACCGACTCGGCTGCCGCGGCGAGGTTGCCGCGGCCCACGACGACCACCACTGGGCCTTCGCGTCCCTCGCACACACGCCTTATCTCGTCGTGCACGCTCGCGGCGATGGGCTCGCCCGGCACGGTGCGAGTCACGACGGCCGCGAGCGCCGACAGACCGTGCGCCGCGGGCGCGAGGTCGACGAGCGGCACTCCCAGCTCGAGCCGCGCCCGGCGGAGGCGCAAGAAGAGGACCGGAACCTCATCGCGCAGGTCGTGATCGAGGATGACGATCGCGCTCGCGCGATCGAGATCGGCGATCTCGGCGCGTTCCATCCCCAGCACGAAGTCGGCCGGTAGGCCGTCGCCGAGCTGCGCGTCGACGTGGTCGGTACCGATCACGCCCTTGGCGAGCACAGACCAGACGTACGCGTCCTCGTTCGTCCCGCGCGCGCCGCCGAGCACCGCGATCGCTCCCGCGCCATGGAGTTCCTTGGCCTGCTCGATGGCGTCGGTCGCCCGGTCCAGCGCGTCGGGCCACGACACCTCGCGCCAGGCGCCGCCCTCACGAACCTGGGGCTCGAGCAGCCGGTGCTCGGAGTGCACCGACTCGAGACCGTACCGGCCCTTGTCGCAGAGCCATCCGTGGTTCACCGGCTCCGAGTCGACACCGAGCAACCGCACCAGGCGATTCGACGACGACTGCACGGCGCCGCGGCAATGCACCGAGCAGGTCGTACAGGAAGTTTCGACCGTCGACAGATCCCACGGACGGGCGCGGAAGCGATACTGGCTCGCGGTCAGCGCGCCGACCGGGCAGATCTGCACCGTGTTGCCCGAGAAGTACGAGTCGAACGGTTGCTCTTCGAAGTTCAGGACCTGCATACGATCGCCGCGGTCGATGAAGTCGATCAGCAAGTCGCCGGCGATCTCGTCGGCGAAGCGGATGCAACGCGCGCACTGGATACAGCGTTCACGGTCGAGCAACACCAGCTCGCTCAGCGGGATCGGCTTGGGAAAGTGACGCTTCTCCTCGACGAACCGCGACTCACCCGGACCGAACGCGAGCGTCTGGTCCTGCAGCGGGCATTCGCCGCCGCGGTCGCACACCGGGCAGTCGAGCGGATGGTTGATGAGCAGGAACTCGAGCACGCCGTCCTGAATCCGCTTCACGGCGTCGCTTTGCGAGTGCACGACCATGCCGTCGGTGACGGGCGTGGTGCAAGCCGGCGGGTAGCCGCGACCGCCCTCGATCTCGACGAGGCACATTCGGCACATGCCGACCGGCGTCATACGTTCGTGCCAGCAGAAACGCGGGATGTAGATGCCGTGTTCCTGCGCAGCCTTGATCAAGAGCTCGCCGGGCTGCGCCTCGAACGTCACGCCGTCGACCGTCACGGTCACGGTCGTCTTGCGCGCTTCGGGTTCGGTGGTGGTCACGCGTGCACTCCGGCATCGTTGCGTAGTTTTGCGAGCACCTCGTCGCGGAAGAACTTGTTCAGGCTCGCGATGCAGCTCACCGCCGACGGACCGAGCGGGCAGATCGTGGTCTGCACGAACGGCGCGTTCACGACGCCGGGGGAGATGTTGCCGCCGACGTCGACGAGGAGGTCGAGGTCGTCGGGGCGTCCGAGGCCGTGGGACATGCGGTAGAGCACCTTCTCGATCCAGCCCGTGCCTTCCCGGCACGGCGTGCACTTGCCGCACGACTCGTGCGCGAAGAACTTGGCGAGCCGCCACGCGACGAGCACCGGATCGACGGTCTCGTCGAACACCATGATCGCACCGGAACCGAGCATCACGCCGAAGGTCTGCTGCACGAAGTCCATGTCGAGCGGCGCGTCGAGATGCTCGTCGCTTCCGGTGAGCCACTGCGACGACGCGCCGCCCGGGATGAAGAACTTGATCTTGCGGTTGTTCCGCACGCCGCCCGCGAGGCCGTACAGCAGATCGCGAAACGTCATGCCCAGCTCGACCTCGTAGTTGCCGGGCTGGTTCACGTGGCCCGAGACCGAGAAGATGCGCGTGCCGGTCGAGCGGTTGACGCCGAGCTTCGCGTACTCCGCGCCCCCCATGCGCATGATGTGCGGCACGGTCGCCAAGGTCTCGACGTTGTTCACGACCGTCGGTTTCGCATACAGGCCTGCGATCGCCGGAAACGGCGGCCGGATCCGCGGCATACCCTGCTGACCTTCGAGCGACTCGAGCAGTGCCGTCTCCTCACCGCAGATGTACGCCCCCGCGCCGCGGTGCACGACGATGTCGCAGTCGAACCCGGAGCCCAGGATGTCGCGGCCGAGGAACCCTTTCGCGCGCGCATCGTCGATCGCGCGTGTCAGCCGTTCGTAGCCGAGCGCGAACTCGCCGCGTATGTATATGTACGCCACGTTGCACTGCACCCCGTACGAGGAGATCACGACTCCTTCGACGAGCTGGTGCGGATCCTGCTCGAGGAGCATCCGGTCCTTGAACGTCGACGGCTCCCCTTCATCGGCATTCACCACCAGGTAACGCGGGAAGGAGTCGGGCGGCAGGAACGACCACTTCTGCGCCGTCGGGAAGCCTGCCCCGCCGCGGCCCCGCAGGCCGGACAGCTTCACCTGTTCCTGGACGTCGGCCGCGTCGCCTTTCGCGAGCACCGCGCGCAGCCCTTCGTATGCACCCGACGCGAGCGCGCCGTCGATCGTCCACGAGTCGCCGGGACGATCGCGCAGCCGCTTCGTGACGATGCGCGTCTCGGCCACACCGGGCAGGGCGGCCGAGTCAGGCAACGGTTGCTCCCGACACCGTGCGCGCCCGACGCGCGCCCGACCTGTAGCCCTCGACGATGCCCTCCGCCGAGCTCGGCGACACGCGCTCGTGGAAGTCGTAGTTGACCTGAAGGGCCGGCGCGCCGTCGCAGGCCGCCAGGCACTCGACCTCCTCGACCGTGACATCGGGCTCGGACGCGTAGCGCTCCTCGAGATGGTCGAGTACTTCGGGACCGCCCGTGACCAGGCACGTGACGTTCGTGCACACCGACACGACGAGCTTCCCGCACGGACGCCGCTTGAGCATCGTGTAGAAGGAACACGTGCCGAGCACGTCGGCGGCGGTCACGCCGGTGAGGTCGGCGATCTCCTCCATCGCGTCGTCGGTCAACCAGCCGTCC
>JALYLU010000553.1 GCA_030774075.1 Actinomycetota bacterium
AGATGGTGACGACCCCATGCGTGCCCTTCACCGCGTCGACTCCGACGAGAACCCCGATGCCGATGAACAACAATCCACCCGCCAGCCCGCCGGCCGCCCCGAGGAACGACGGCAGCCAGCGCGGCGAACGAAAGAGCCCGGACTCGAGCACACCGATCGCGTAGCCGACGATCGCGTAGGTGAGCGCGTCGAGTCCGAGCGGCGTCTCGAGAAAGAGATCGAAGCCGAACCCGGCGACGAATCCGACGATCGCACCCGCCTCCGGGCCTTCTTGGTAGCCGACTGCCAGCGCGACGATCAGGCCGAGATCAGGTACGACGCCGAACAGCCGCAGATGTGGGAAGAGCGCGACCTGGGTGACCACGACGACGAAGATGAGCGCGCCGAGACGCGTCGCACGCGTCATCCGCCGACTCGCGTTGTCGGCGTCGTACCGGGCACGGTAGTCGTCGACGTCGTCGACGTTGTCGTCGTCGGAAGCACGGGACCGGGAGTGCCCTGCGACCACAGCAACACGGTGACGTGCTGCAGCGCGCCGAGATGAACGTACGGAGTGATCGTCGCGTTCACGCCGGTGTTCCCGGGTTGGTTCGTCGCAGTCGCGATCGTGCCCACCGCGAGACCCGACGGGAACAACGTCGACTGCGGAGACGTCACGATCTGATCACCGCGAAGCACGCTCGTGCCCGCGTCGAACTCGACCGCGAGGTCGTGCGAACCGACCTCTCCCGACGCGATGCCCGTCGTCGCGGGCGACGCGCGATGACCGGGCGTCTGCACACCGACCGAGAAGTACGGATCAGTCAGCACTTGGATCTTCGCGCCGCGGTTCCACACTTCGATCACCTTGCCGACGATGCCTTCCGGCGCGATGACCGGCATGTCGACCGAGATCCCCACTTCGGATCCCTTGTCGATCGTGAGCGTCGGATCGAAGTTGCCCGGATCGCGACCGACGATGAGCCCGGTCACGTTCTTGACCAGCAGCGCGTTCTGCAGCGCGAGCGACTTCTTGAGCTCGCTGTTCTCCTTGATCGCCTCGTCCGCCGCGGTCTGCTTCCCCCGGAGCGCGGCGATCTGCTCCTGGAGTCGCCGGTTGTCGCGCTTCAGATTCCCGGAGTTCGTGATGCCGTTCCACCAGTCGCTCACCGGGCGGGCGACGTCGTCGACCGCCCCTTGGACCGGAGAGACGATCCGGTGGGCGATCCGGCCCATCGCCCCGATCGGGCCCGATCGGCCGTTACGGGTATCGAGGGTGATCAGCGTCAGGCAGCTGAGCACGATCAGGAACAGGACGTAGCGTCGTCGGCTCGCGCGGCGCGCACCGGCCATGGTCTCGGACCCCGGACTATTGCCGGGCGGGCGAACTCAGGACGTGCTTCAGGACGTCGAAGTTCTCCAGGCAGATCCCGGAGCCGTGCACGACTGACAGGAGCGGGTTGTTGGCGATGACGATCGGCATGCCGGTCTCGCTCGACAATCGCTCGCGCAGCCCATGCAGGAGCGCGCCGCCGCCCGTCACGACGATGCCGTTCGACATGATGTCGGCCGCGAGCTCGGGCGGCGTCTTGTCCAGAGTCACCTTCACCGCGTCGACGATCGCGGCGACCGGCTCTTCGATCGCGTCGCGGATCTCCTCGGTCGACACCACGATCGTCTTCGGAAGACCGGTGACGAGATCGCGGCCGCGCACTTCGGCATACAGCTCGGTCTCGAGCGGGTACGCACTGCCGAGCGCGATCTTGATCTCCTCCGAGGTGCGTTCGCCGAGCGCGAGCGAGTACTCCTTCTTCACGAAGGCAACGATCGCCTCGTCGAGCTCGTCTCCCGCGATACGGATCGACTCGCTTGCGACGATGCCACCCAGCGAGATGACCGCGACCTCGGTCGTGCCGCCACCGATGTCGACGATCATGTTGCCGGCCGGTTCGTGCACGGGAAGTCCGGCGCCGATCGCGGCCGCCATCGGCTCCTCGATGATGTACGCCTCCTTGCGCGCCCCCGCCTGCTGCGCGGCCTCTTGCACCGCGCGCTGTTCGACGCCCGTGATGCCCGACGGCACGCAGATCACCATCCGAGGCTTCGCCCATTTGCGCGGATGCACGCGCTGGATGAAGTAGCGCAGCATCTTCTCGCAGATGTCGAAGTCGGCGATGACCCCGTCCTTCAGCGGCCGGATCGCGATGATGTGGTCGGGCGTGCGCCCGATCATCTTCTTCGCTTCGACGCCGACCGCCAGTGGGCGACCATCGCGCGAGTTCACGGCGACGACCGATGGCTCGTCGAGCACGACACCGCGCCCGCGCACGTATACGAGCGTGTTCGCGGTACCGAGGTCGACCGCCATGTCGCGGCCGAGCAATCCTGCGTAGAACGGTTCGCTCACCGGGGTCATCCTCCGACGGCGGGACGCGCCCAGGCTAGAAGCCTCTCGGTTCGATTTCCACCCGGCTCGAGGTGTCATCCGGCAAGACCGGGGAAGAACAGCGCGACCTCGCGCGCGGCCGACTCCGGACCGTCACTGCCGTGCACCAGGTTTTCTGTGAGCTCGATCGCGAGATCACCCCGGATCGTTCCGGGAGCGGCGTCCCGCGGATTCGTGGTGCCGATCAGCGTGCGCACGACCTTGTGCGCATCGGGTCCTTCCGCGACGAGCGCCACGAGAGGCGAGCGCGTGATGAACGACACGAGATCGCGGAAGAACGGCTTGCCCTCGTGCTCGGCGTAGTGGCGCGCGGCCGTGGGCTCGTCGAGGAGTCGCAAATCGAGCGCGACGACCTTCAGCTGCTTGCGCTCCAGCCGGGCGATGACCTCGCCGACGAGCCCGCGCTCGACACAATCCGGCTTGCAGAGAACGAGGGTCCGATCGGTCATGAGCCGTGGAGCCTACGGGGCGACGCGGCGAGTTCGACAACCGACGTCAGGAAACGAGCACGGAGCGGGCAGCGCCGACGACGTACAGCGACCCCGTGATCACGATCTGACCGTCGGGCGGTGTCGCGAGCAACGCGGTACTGACCGCGTCCTCGACGCGGTCGACGACCTCGATCCGCTCCTCGGGCAGTCCGAGGTCGACCGCGGCCTTGGCTACGAACGACGCCTCGAGCGCGCGCGGGCTCGGCGGCCGACAACACACGAGCAGTCCATCGAGTCCGTCGACGCCGAGCGCAGCGAGCATCTCGTGCGGTTCCTTCTCGCGCAGCAGACCGACGACCAGCGTGCGCGGGCCTTCACTGAATTCCTCCTCGAGCGCGACGCGCAGAGCCTGCGCGCCGGCGACGTTGTGCGCGCCGTCGAGCAGCACGAGCGGCTGCCGGCCGACGACCTCGAGCCGGCCCGGAGACTGCACCCGCGCGAGCGCATCGGCCACGAGGTCGAAAGCGAGCGTTGCCCCGACGAAACTCTCAGCCGCGGCCAGCGCGATCGCCGCGTTGTCGGCTTGGTGCGCGCCGTGCAGCGGCAGGAACACGTCGGGATACTCCGCGCCCGGGCTACGGAAATCGGCCAAGCGGCCACCGATCGCGAGCACGTTGCGTCGCACGCCGAAGTCGATATCGCGGCGAAAGACGCGCGCCGCGCGGCGCGCC
>JALYLU010000554.1 GCA_030774075.1 Actinomycetota bacterium
TCTGATGCGCCGACGCGCGCGCGAAAGACGCGACTGCACTGTGCCGACGGGGACGCCAAGCGCGTGCGACGCCTCGGCGTAGGTCAACCCATGCACACCCACCAGCAGGAAAACGTCTCGCAGTTCAGGCCGAAGCGCACCAAGTGCCTTGTCCAGGCGCGACCGCATCTGCTGAGCCTCAACGCGATCCTCGGCGGCGTCGGTGGCAAGAGACGTGTCTTCACGTTCGATTGCTCGCCCATACGCCTTTGCCTGTCGTCCGGCCTGTCGAGCGGACCGAGCTGCAACCCGGGACGCGATCCCGAACAGCCACGGCCGAGCGGACTCGAACGCGTCACAGTCGAACGTCGAGCGACCTGCAAACGCGACAACGAACACCTCAGCGGCGAGGTCATCGGCAATGTCTGACCAGAGCCGACGCGACAGGTATCCGTAGATCGCATCGAAGTGTCGATCGAAGATCACCTCGAAATCCCTGGGTAGCTCCAACGAAGCTCGAATCACCTCGCCGTCCAACCGGCTCTCGCCGACCTCGCCGCAGTCCCGCACTACTTCACTATTGCCCGAATGACCACCAACTGTTCCCGACGATGTGTTGGAGCAGGCGAGATGCGCCGCATCTGCCAATCGCCCGCTCACCCTGCCGACCACGATGGGGCATCATGAGCACCTGTGGTGACCGTCGCGGCTGTCGACCAGCGGGTACTTCGATCGGCGCGCCGACGGTGGAGGACTACGGCAGTCGCTGTGAGCACCCTGTTGGTGCTCGAAGTGTGTTGTTCGCACGCGAATTGAATGGGACCACCCACAAGCTTGAGGGCATCAACGCGCGCCGGTCGGCCTCGCCAAACGCCATCGACGAGGTCGCCAACCGATTGAACGGTTTTCTGCGCCGGATGCGAGACGCGACGACTGGTTCGCCCGGTTCACCGAGCACATAACTGCCTGATCGGCACTCGCAGATGCCCTCCCGAGCGGGCAGTATGAGCGGCATGCAGGCGCTCGACCGCCGCAGCTCAACGGTGAAGCGTCTGGTCGCTCCGGTTGCGCTCGGACTCTCCGTCGCCGCGATCGCGACAGTTGCAGTGACGCGGTCGTCGCCGTCGCCGCAGCCGAAGACAGGCGCGAACGCAATTCGGCAGACGACGACAGGCCCGACGGCTATTGAGCCGGCGAGCGACCTTCCCTTCGTCCTCACCCTGTCCCCACAGACCCCAACCGCAGGCACGACAGTTCGAGTCGGGTTCGCGGGGGACCTCTCGGATGCATGGGTGCACGGCCCCGATGCCTCGCTCGACCGATCGTTCGACGGCACCTGGCGCACCGTCTGGGCAATGCTGAACGACGCGTTCTCCGCCTCACCCACATCCATCGCCTCCGCCCCCGAAGCGACCCGGATCACCGTCCCGGCGATTGGCTATCCATTGACCAAGGACTCGTCGTTCGACCTGCCGACTCATCTCGAACCCGGGCCGTATCGTTTCTGCAAGGGCGTCGCGCGCAGTCACACCAGCCCCGCAGGGTATCGAGGCGCTCGGATATGCACCCCGTTGACGGTCCTCTAGAAAGCACGCCCATGACTGCCGTTATGCGTTGCCGATTGTGCGGACTTCAGTCGGCGATGTAGCGCAGCATCTCGTCGAAAACCTCCGAATCCCCGTAGCGACGGCAGTTGCTTTCCGTGCTCGCGATCATGGCCTCGGCGTTGCCATCACGGATGAGCATCGTGGGAGCGTTGTGCAAGGCATCAGCGAGGCGGCGCGCCCGCTCGATATCGCCCGACGAGGCGGCGGCTCGAATCTGAACGAACGCCGCGTGCAGTAGCCGCAGCGCTCGGTCGGTGTCACGGCGTTGGCGGCGGCTTCGCATCCCCTGATCCTTGCACCGCCCGCGTTCGTCGTCTTCTACAGTGCCGCCCATATCTGCCGCTCGGCGCTTGCCTACAGGGCATCATGGTGGTCATGACCGTTCGGGATGACGTGCTCTCGCTGCGCCTCCGGAGTCACACCGATTCGACATGGGGTAGCGAAGTCGACATCTTCATCAACGACGTTCCGATGCGGGAGCTGCTTGCGCTTCATGGGGTTACGGGAGATTGGCTCGGCCCTCCAGCGTGGGTGATCGCCCCGCCCTCGGACCATCTCCGCGGAGGAGCGGACCGCTGGGAAGACGCGGACGATTCTCGGTTCAATGACGGCCTTGTCGCCGTCGCTGCATGTGCGTGTGGGCAGCCGGGATGTGACGCGATCCTCATACGCGTCGAGCGAACATTCGGTGCGGTCCGCTGGACCGCGTTCCAGTGGTATCGACGACCCGACGTTGATCTCGCAGCCCTCGAACTGACCTTCGACCAAGCGCAGTACGACGACGCACTCGACGCGCTTACGAGCGCATAACTGCTGTGGGCCTTGGAACCCGGCGGCCCGCGCCATCGTCGTATCGGTGTGCGGCGAGTCGCCATCTTCGCGGCCGCAGTTGTCGTAGTCGCAACCGCGTGCGGTACTCACACCTTCACTGCAGGCAAGCCCGCTGTGCGCGTTCTGGCGAAGTCCGGTTGTCCGAGAACGAACACGGGTTACCACGACGTTACGAACTTGAAGAACGCACGTGGCCCAACGCTTCTGCCGTCTTCGACACCTACTGGTGTGCTCCTATGTGGATACGGCTCCGAGTTCCAGGGCAGCAAGTTCATGGGCTCGCGCACCCTCACCGTCACGCAGGCCAGCTCTCTGGCAGCGGTCATAAATCGAATCCACTTGGGCGCAGGACGCAGTTCTCACACATGTCCGAACGACGCCGGGCTCGTCACGATCTTCGTTTTCACCTACCAACGGGAACCAGATGTCGACCTGTGGTGGCACCGCGATGGCTGTGAAGCACTCGACAACGCCTTCCGGATCGGTGTTGAGACCGCGAATCCGAGCTTCGACCACGGCTTCATGGGTGAGATGCAACGCGTCCAAACCTGAACGCGCAGCCGATCCGGGCTCGCATAACGACACCCGAGCGGGCAATCTGGTCGGGTGAAACTCACGCCACGGTGGCAGCGTCGAAACGGTGTGAATCGCCTCTCCTATGCCCTCGCGGTCGGCCTGCTCGTCACCGCGTGTAGCCAAGCCTCGGCCAAGTCGACCTCGCCGACGACATCGCGGCCAGCGCCGCCGACGACGAGCGTTGCGCGAACCGTGGCGCAAGGCTCGCCTGCACTACTCGCCGCGTGCGACGCCGGGGCGAAGGAATACAGCGGCGTGCCGATAGCCGCATTCACGGACGTTTCTGAACCTGGAGAGGTGATCTGTTGGGCTGACGGCCACGTCGCCAAGTCGCCGCCTCCCGGTCCGAACGGCTCGGTCCCTCCCGATTTCAATCGGCTCGTATTCAAGTCGACGCTCGATGGGAAGCACGTCCTTCTCATCGAGGCCGGATACCGCAATTCAATGAAGGTGACGCCGCCGGTCGGGTGTCGAGCAGGCATACGCGAGCCGTTCTGTAACTGACGCCGCGAGCTCACCGAGGAGACGGACGCCATAACTGCGGCGGATCTGGGTGGCTCCGGGTTACGCCTCGGTCGTCATGAGGGTACGAA
>JALYLU010000555.1 GCA_030774075.1 Actinomycetota bacterium
TTCCCGACGGCGACCCCGACGAGCGTTAGACGTCGCTGCTGGATCACGGGCAAGGATGCCGCGAAAAGGCCCCGAGCGGTCGCGAGGATCGTGTGCGTCTCGGCCGTCGCCCGCAGCAGTGTGTGCGAGCGCGTCGCGCGCGAGAAGTCGTCGAAGCGGAGCCGGAGCACGACGGTGCGCCCCACCCGTTGTGCAGCCCGCATCCGGCGGGTGACCCGGTCGACGAGCGCGACGACGACGGCGTCGACGGCTTCGGGCGATCTCGACTGGCGGGCGCGACCGAGCGCGTGCTGCGACCCGATCGAGCCCCGGCGGCGGCCGATCTGAACGGGCCGCGGATCACGGTTGTGGGCCAGGGCGTGCAAATGGCGGCCCGACGCGCGTCCGAGCATGGAAACGAGCACGATCTCGTCCAGCCGGGCCACGTCGCCGACCGTCCGGATCCCTCGTTCGTGGAGTTTGCGAGCGGTCACCGATCCGACGCCCCAGAGCCGTTGGACCGGAAGCGGATGGAGAAACTCCAATTCGCCGTCGGGTGGCACCACGAGCAGACCGTCCGGCTTGGCGACGCCGCTCGCCACCTTGGCGAGAAACTTGGTCCTCGCCACTCCAACCGTGATGGGCAGACCAACGCGGTCGAGGACGTCCCGCCGCAGCCGCGTCGCGATCTCGACCGCGGTGCCCGATACGCGCCTCAACCCGCCTACCTCGAGGAACGCCTCGTCGATCGACAGCCCCTCGACGAGCGGCGTCGTGTGCTCGAACACCTCGAAGACGGCCTTGCTCGCCGCGGAGTACGCCGACATGCGGGGCTCGACCACGATGGCCCACGGGCACAGGCCGCGCGCTTGCCCGCCACCCATCGCGGTGCGGATCCCGAAGGCCTTGGCTTCGTAACTCGCCGCGAGCACGACCCCGGAGCCGACGATCACGGGTCGACCGCGTAGACGTGGATCGTCTCGCTGCTCGACGGACGCGTAGAACGCGTCGAGGTCGGCGTGCAGGATCGTTGCCTCGCCGGTCACGAACATATGTTCGCATCTCGCCCGACGGAAGGCGAGCGCGAAATGCAAGGCTTCCGGCGTGCGCTATCGACGAATGCCCATCGAGGTCGAGTCTCCCGAACAGCTCGGCTACGACACGATCACCAACAATCTGTCGGAGAGCTCTGTGGCCGACCGCCGCCTCGCCGACTTGGGCATCGAGCTCGGGTCTCACGGCGGAGTTGCTGCCCTCGACGAGCTGCTGCTCTGCTACGGCGACCATCTCGGTGACCCGGTCCTGCGCGAGGCAGTTGCGGCGGGTGGCGCCGGGCTTCGAGCCGACGATGTGATTGTCACCCCCGGAGCGGCGGCGGCGCTGTTCGCGACCGCGACGTCGCTCCTGGAGCCGGGTGATCACGCCGTGGTCGTGCGCACCAACTACGCGACCAACCTCGAGACCCCGCGTGCGATCGGCGCCGACCTCGACGTCGTCGACCTGTGCTTCGACGACGCCTGGCAACTCGATACCGCGCGCGTCGCCTCGCTCGTGCGTCCCGGCGTGACGCGGCTGATCTCGGTGACCTGTCCGCACAATCCGACGGGAACCGTGCTCGATCTCGCGTCGCTGCACGCACTCGTCGAACTGGCCGAGCGGTCGGGCGCGGTTCTGCTCGTCGACGAGACCTACCGCGACCTGACGCACGCATCGGCGCTGCCGCCGGTGGCGACGCTTTCACCGCGAGCGATCAGCGTCTCGTCCATGTCGAAGGCGTACGGGTTGCCGGGGCTACGGGTCGGCTGGGCGGTGTGTCGCGACCCCCAACTCGCCGAAACTCTGCTCGCGGCCAAGGAGCAGATCGTCATCTGCGGCGCGACGATCGACGAGGCGATCGCGGGTCGGGTGTTGGCCGATCGCGCGCGGATCCTCCCGCCGATCCTCGACGAGGTGCGCACGCGCCTCGACGTCGTGCGCGATTGGATGCGCGGCCAACGCACCTTCGAGTGGATCGAACCCGGAGGAGGAGTTGTCGGCCTCGTGCGCTTCGCGGTCGAGGTCGACGTCGACACCGCGCGCTTCTACGACGTGCTGCTCGCGGACTACGGCACGTACGTGGGTCCCGGCCACTGGTTCGAAGTCGACGACCGGCACTTCCGGCTCGGCTTCGGCTGGCCCGGCGATCACGACCTGCGCGCCGGGCTCGCCGCGCTGTCGGCCGCCGCCGAGGACACGCGCACGTAAGGTAATAACCGTGGCTGACGTCCTTCGTGGTTCCGAATCGGTTCTCGTCACCGGCGCGTCCGGTTTCATCGGTTCCGCGGTCGTGCGCGCGCTGATCGATGACGGCTACCAGGTTCGGGCTCTGTGCGAACCCGGACGAGACGACGACAATCTCGAGGGCCTGGCGGTCGAGCGAATCGTCGGCGACATCCGCGATCCGGCGACGCTCGATGCGGCAACTGAGCACGTGTCGATCGTGTTCCACCTGGCCGCCATCTATCGGTTCTGGGCCGCCGACCCCGACCTCTTCTACGACGTAAACGTCGGCGGCACCATGAACGTCATTCGCGCGGCCGAGCGCGCGGGATGCAACCGACTCGTCTATACGAGCACGGTGGCGACGCTCGGCGTTGCCGAGAACGGCCGCCCGGCCTCCGAGGAGTCGCTGGTCCACTTCGAGCATCTCTTCGGGCACTACAAACGCTCGAAATACCTCGCAGAGCACGAGGTGTTGCGCGCGGGCGCAACCGGCTTGCCCGTCGTGCTCGTGCACCCGACCTTTCCGGTCGGTGAACGCGACACCGCGCCGACGCCCACCGGCCGCACCATCGTCGAGTTCTTGAACGGCCGTATCCCTGCGTACGTCGATACCGCCCTGAACGTCGTCCACGTCGACGATGTCGCCCGGGGCCACGTGCTCGCGGCGCAGCGCGGCGCACCCGGGCGCAGCTACGTGTTGGGCGGCGAGAACATGTCGCTGCGAGCGATGCTCGAGACCCTCGCCGACGTCTGCGGTCTGGGGGCGCCACGCGTCCGGCTCTCTCCTCGAATGGTCCTGCCGATCGTGCGCAGCGCGGAATGGTTCGAGTCGACGGTCATGAGGCGCGAGCCCACGCTGCCGTCAGAACCCGTGCGCATGGCGACGACGCGAATGGAGTACGACACCGATCGCGTGCGCAGGGAGCTGGGATACTCGAGCATGCCGGCCCGTACCGCCCTGACGCGCGCCGCGCGATGGTTCGTCGCCAACGGATTCGTCAAGGATGCTCGGGTCGAGCGGATTCGCCGTTCGGGCAAGCTCGGGCCGGAGATCGATCTGCGCGCCGACGCGGCGCGCGCGCAATCGCATGAAGGTGCGCGCCGACGATGAACGCGAATACACCGACACCCGACCGGATCGAACCCTTCGACGTACGGGCACTGCTCGCAGAGCGCGGAAGCGAAGCCTTCGCGCTGCACGAGCGCTACCTGAACCCGCAGATGCCGCGCGTGCTGCGGACGATCGGTTTCGACGCCGACTACGTGCGCGCGGAGGGGGCCTACCTCTTCGATCGTGACGGGCGGCGCTACCTCGATTTTCTCTCCGGCTTCGGTGTGTTCG
>JALYLU010000556.1:0-2404 GCA_030774075.1 Actinomycetota bacterium
GCGTGAATCAGGGCACGGACGTGTCCGACGGGAAGCGGCAGCGCCAACAGGGCGGATTCTCCGCCGCCATGATTCAGACGGTCGCCGTTGACGACGAGGGCGACGAGATCAAGGGACCGGGCCGGGTATGAACATCACCGCGCTTCCCTCCGGCGGCATCCAGGTCGTGACGGACGACGGCGTCACGTTGACCATCACGGACCCGCAAGCCGCGCACGATTGGATGCACGAACACACCGACGTTCTCTGCTTCCCTGACGCGCACCTGACAACGCTCGCGGCCGACACACGCGAGCTTGAGCGGCAGTGTGACGTCGTGGAAGAACTTCACCGCAGAGTCAGGCGCATGGCGGACGACCCCGTCCGAGACAACGACATATTCGACGTATTACTCCAGGAGTTCCACACCGCAAGGTCTCGGCTCGCCGACATGTTGTCGGTAATCGAGATCGCGCACGAACCTAACAAGGAGTCCTGATGGGCGCAGTATGGGAAGGAGATCGTCGCGGCTACGACTTCAGCGGAGTCGGCGGCAACGGTCTCGACAACGAAGAGACGCACGCTGCGTCACGGCGGGTCAAGGCGATGGTCGAAGCCAACGCCACGTTCACGCACGCAGGAACCGACTGGGATACATCCACGAAGACGTTGGTCATGTACGTCGCACGGTTCACGGGCGACGAGCCGGACAAGGTCGGTGACGTGATCGACCCATCGGCCTTCGACTCCTGGTATTCACGGTGGAAGGCCGACCCGATGAGGATGTACCCGTCGTCATCGGGGAAGTTGCCGATTGTGCATGCTCACTCGTGGAGCGACGCCAACGCTTTGATTGGATTCGCCGGACCTGAAGACGTAACGATCGACACTCGCGGACTTCTGGTAGCCGCGAGACTATTCGACACGGAGACCGCTCAGCACGTGTGGGCCGTTGCCCGCGACATGGGCTGGGGTGCGTCGTTCGCGTTCGACATCGCTAAGGGCGGCGAGAAGAAGGTCAAGCGCAACGGCAAGACGTTCAACCTGCTCATGAACTTCCAGGACATTCATGAGTGCGGAAGTTGCCTGCTGGGCGCGGAGCCCACGGCCGGGACTATGTCGGTCCACGCCACCGACCGCACGATGGCCGAGTTCAAGTCCCTGTACGCGCAGGCCAGCCAGCACCCTTCCGTTGTGACTCGGCAGGCCGACGACGTGTTCGCCGCTGGCGCACGCAGGCTCGCCGACCTCAAGGCCGCGAATGTCAAGGATTACCCCGAACCCGCACGGTGCTATTCGTGCGGCGGTCTGCTTCCGAAGTGGACGGGTCGCACGGTTGAGTTCCTCGACGAGGCCGACAACGTCACCGGGACGGGCGGCCTACGGTGGGCCGAGTGCGCTAACTGCGGCAAGTTCTCGCTCGGCGGATCGAAGTCGGTCGGTGAGAACATCCCGGTGAACGAGGCCATCGACATGATTCGCGACACGATCACGGTCGAAACGGAGCGCATCGTTGCGCGCGAGACCTCGGCGCACGAGGCACGCAAGGCCGAGGCCACACGGGCACGCAAGGCCGCGATCAAGGCGGAGAACGCGCGTATCGACCGGATCGTTGACGCGCAGATGCTCGCCGACGATGTCGACAAGCTCCTACACGGTGATGATGACGACGAAGACCTCGCGCATCACCACATCAACCGAGCGCAGGCCCGCAAGGACCTCGCCGAGATCGAGGCGTTCCTCCAGAGCGTCGAGAGGGGTCCACGATGACCGGACAACCGATGAACGCGCCGATCGGCGAGTACGACGCCTGGAACGTCGGCGACAAGGACGAGCAGGACCTCTGTTCGTTCTGCGCGAACAGCTCACCGATGACCATCGCGCCACGGCACGACGAAAGTCAGCCGCTCCCGACGCACGCCGAGGCGTGTACACGGTGCGGCGTTCGCTACCGTCAGTCGGTGAAGCAGCGATGACGGAGCGCGTGCTGTTCCCTCACCCGAAGGTGAGGCGCCGCGCAATCGCGCACAAGATGCTCGTGCTCGACACGACGACGCGCACCGCGCTCGGCACTCACTACCCGGCGGGATCGCCCGACGAACCCGAACCCGAACCCGCGCCGAAGCGGCGCACCCGCACACGCAAGACGAGGGAGGTTGAAGACATGGGAAACCAGCCGAACGGTCCAGCAACACCGAACACGCCAGCCGATCCCGGCAACCCGACGCCTGACGGCGAGGGAACGGGAGCGTAACCAAACGTGACGGCGGCGCGGGAGTTGTGTCTCCTTCGACCGCGCTGCCGTCGCTAGGTCTTCTCCGCCAGCCGCGTTAGCACGCGGAAGCAATCTGTAACCTGCCAGAGCCCGAGATTGGTTGTAATCGGTGGTGTGAAGGTCTTGTTAGCTGTTTGCTGACACGCGAGG
>JALYLU010000556.1:2414-3566 GCA_030774075.1 Actinomycetota bacterium
CGAGGTACGGACCGAGCGCGGATCGAGCCCATGTCCACGTCTGACCGGGGAAGGTTTGGTCTTCGATGTTCCATCCGGGCGCGGCCGCCGTGAATGTGAGTTTGTCGCCAAAGTCTGAGTCCTCGACGAACTTGCCCACGAACCAGGCTAGGGCTGGTAGCACACCCTCGTTCCAGTCGATGTCATCGTATCCGAGGTCCGACGAAATCGAGATGTTCGCGGTCCGTCCGTCGTTCGATGCGCTGATGCCGAAGAATCTCAGTTCCTTCCACTCATCGGGGTCGACCGCCTTCATTCGAGACATGGTCGCCTCTAGCAGCAGGTCGCCGGGTCCGAGCGTAGGCGTCGGGTTGTACTGCTTGATGTCCGCCCCGGTGCAAGCCGCAAGGAACACTAGAGCAACTCCAAGCATGCGAACCCATCTCTTCACGGTCTGAGTATGAAACCCTGGCCCCTCACCAGCGATGCGGTTGGCAGTACCGAACGAATCCGCCACTGGACGCAAACCCCAGGTTGTCGTTGAGCGATGTGGTGATGGTGACGACTCCCACGAGACCTCGCCGGATGCGGAACGCCTACGGACCCCTAGACCCGCCCCAGGCATCCTCCTGGCTCCTGCGCTCCCGCTGGGGCGTGGCCCGGATCATGATGCCACGGGTCGCCGTGCAGCCGCAGTCTCGCTGACGGCACCCCTCGGGTCCGTGAGCGAAGAACAGATGGCCGCATGAGGCGCAACGGTTCGACCCCACGCCTCGATCCTACCGAACACCCGCTTCCGAGACGGGACTGCTACGACCGGCGTGCCTGCCGGAACGATCCACACATCTACGGCCGCTGGCCGACGCGTCGCCCCGCGTCTGGCTGCCGTTCTTCATTCCACAGAGGCGACGATGGGAGCGTTCTCGACCACTACCAAGCGCTCTCCAACAGCGGCATCGGGACGTTGCGGAAGACAACGATGTGAGCAAGCCGGTACACGGTGGGGCCGATCGTCACGAACTCATCGGGCTCGGCGAACGCGATCGTCGACCGTGTCGCGGGAAGACACATCCTCACGAACGTCTCGGTCACGTTCGAGAAGGACTGGTGAGGTACCGGATACGTGGACCCTTGGATACCGACGGGCTGCCAGACCTCGACACTGCCCGTAGT
>JALYLU010000557.1 GCA_030774075.1 Actinomycetota bacterium
GTTCTCCCGCGCGTCCGATGCGCTGGCACCCGTGGTGAGGGTCCGATGGAAGAAGCTCCGGCGCGCAGTGCGCAGGTTGGGCGACAATCCGCTGGACGAGGCGCTGCACTCGTGTCGCGTGCGTGCGAAGCAGTGCCGGTACGCGGCCGAAGCATGCGAGCCGGCGTTCGGCAAACCCGCACGCCGGCTCGCCCGGGCGACCGCGAACGTGCAGGACGTGCTGGGGGAGCATCACGACGCCGTCGTCGCGGGGGCGTGGCTCGCCAAGACTGCACACGAGTGCTCACCCGCCGAGGCGTACGCGATCGGGATGCTCGCGCAGCTCGAACGCGAAGCCGCGGCTGTTGCCCGGGCGGAGTTCCCGGCCGTGTGGCGGCGCGTCGACACCGAGCGCGTACGCGGCTGGCTGTGAGCAAGGCCGAGGGGGTGGTTCAGGCCGCGGGCGGAGTCGTGACGCGAACTGCGCGCGACGGAACGCTGGAAGTGCTCGTCGTGCACCGGCCGCGCTACGACGATTGGAGCCTCCCGAAGGGCAAGCTCGAGCCCGGCGAGTCGTTCGAGGATGCGGCCCGCCGGGAGATCGAGGAGGAGACGGGCGTCCGGGTCGAGCTGGGCGCCGCCCTCCCGACCACCGATTACGTCGACCGACACGGCCGACCCAAGGTCGTGCATTACTGGCGGATGACACCCGTCGGTGAGACGGCGTGGGAACCCAGCGACGAGGTCGACGAGACGCGTTGGATAACCGTCGCGGAAGCCGGGACGATACTGTCCTACGAACACGACCGGCGCCTGGTCGCGGCGGTCGACGACAGCGCGCCCGGAGGTCAGTCGTGACGGTCTATCTGGTTCGCCACGCCAAGGCGGGAGAACGCAGCGTGTGGGAGGGAGACGACCGGTTGCGTCCGTTGTCGGGACGCGGCCACCTGCAGGCGTGCGGCCTCCTCCAGGTCCTGGACGGCGCGCAGTTCGACCGGCTGCTGTCGAGCCCATACGTACGCTGCATGGAGACCGTGGTCCCGCTCTCGGGCGAACGCGGCGTTGCGATCGAACCGGTCGACGCGCTCGCCGAGGGCGCCGCACTCGACGAGGCGCTGGCGCTCGTCCGCAAGCACACGGCACACGGCGCGGTGTTCTGCACGCACGGCGATGTCGTGCCGATGCTCCTCCAAAAGTATGCGAGCCACGGCGTCGACATCGGCGCCGCTCCGCAGTGGCCGAAGGGGTCGACCTGGGCGCTCGACACCGATGCGACCGGCGAAGTGACGTCGGCTCGCTACCTTCCGCCGCCCCCCGACTGACGACCGTGCGGAGCGGGCGCGAGCCGGCACTCGCCAACTTCTAGGTCACTCGCAACGCGTCGCGCAGTGCGCGTACGCGCCCACGATCGACGCTCCACCACACCCATCGTCCCCGCTTGTCGCCGTGCAGGATCCCGGCGTCGGCGAGGACCTTGGTGTGGTGGGAGATCGTCGGTTGCGATTTGCCGAGCGGCACGAGCAGATCACACGCGCAGCACTCGCCGGCATCGGCCACGATGCTGAGCAGCCGCAGGCGCACCGGATCGGCCAGTGCGGCAAAGGCGCTCGCCAGATCGTCGGCCTCCTTCTTGTCGAGCGGCTCGAGCAGCGGGCGGGGGCAGCACTCCGTCTCGGTACTCGTCCGATCGGGCGTGCGCGCCATCTGAACTCCCGGTGATGTCACTTTTCCTTCGATCCTTCGATGTCATTATGAATGTCATATTGACAGACGTCGATACATCGATCATAGTCGATCTATGACTCGCCTCCAACTCGCCCTGAACGTCTCCGACCTCGACAGTGCCGTCGACTTCTACACGAAGCTCTTCGCGACCGCGCCCGCCAAGCGCCGACCCGGCTACGCGAACTTCGCGATCGCCGATCCGCCACTCAAGCTGGTGCTGTTCGAGGGCGCCGGAGTACCGGGATCGTTGAACCACCTCGGCATCGAGGTCGCGACGACCGACGAGGTGCGCGCCGCGCAGGCGCGCCTGTCGGCGGACGATCTCGACACGACCACCGAAGACGGCGTGGCGTGTTGCTTCGCGGTGCAGGACAAGGTGTGGGTCGACGGCCCCGACGATCGTCCTTGGGAGATCTACACGGTGCTCGGCGACGTGACCGACAGCGACACGTGCTGCGACACGGCGCCCGAGTCGGCCGCCCGCTGCGGCTGACCGAGTTCGTGGATCGCGAGCTGGCTCGACGCGCGAGCGCCGAACTCGTCGGTACCGCGCTGCTCGTCGCGATCGTCGTCGGGTCGGGCATTGCCGCCCAGCGCCTCTCCCCGCGCGACATCGGGCTGCAGCTGCTCGAGAATTCGATCGCGACCGGCGCCGGGCTCGTCGCGCTGATCCTGGCGATCGGACCGGTCTCGGGCGCACATTTCAATCCGGTCGTCACGCTCGCCGATCGACTCCTCGGCGGGAACACAACGAGCGAGGCGATCGTGTACGTGGTGGCGCAGGTCGGTGGCGCGTGCGTCGGCGCGGTCGCCGCCAATCTCATGTTCTCGCTGCCGGCGCTGACATTGTCGACCCACGCCCGCTCGACCGGTGGTCTGTGGCTCGGAGAGTTCCTCGCCACGTTCGGACTGCTGCTCGTCATCTTGGGGGTGGTGCGCTCCGGACGATCGTCTGCGGCTGCGTACGCGGTCGGCGGCTACATCGCGGCCGCGTACTGGTTCACGTCGTCGACCAGTTTCGCCAACCCCGCCGTCACCGTCGGGCGCACGCTGACCGACACGTTCGCGGGCATCAAGCCGACGAGCGCGCCGGCATTCATCGTCTTTCAAGTAGCGGGCGCGATCAGTGCCGTGCTGCTCGCCCGCTTCTGGAATCCGAACATCCCCGCCGCCGACCTGGTGGTGGCGCGCGAACCAGAGACCCACGAACGATGACGGACGATCGGCTCCCGCATGTGCTGTTCCTTTGTGTTCACAACGCGGGCCGGAGCCAGATGGCCTTGGGCTGGTTCGAGCACCTCGCGGAGGGACGCGCGGTTGCATTCTCCGGCGGTTCGGAGCCGACGGACATGGTGAACCCGTCGGCGGTCGCCGCCATGCGAGAGGTGGGCATCGACCTGTCGGGCTATCGGCCGAAGCGCTGGACCGACGATGCCATTCGAGACGCCGACGTCGTAATCGCGATGGGTTGCGGCGACACGTGTCCGTACGTTCCGGGAACCCGCTACGACGACTGGCCGGTCCGGGATCCGGCGGGGCTTTCGCTCGAGTCGATGCGGCCGATCCGCGACGAGATCGGCGTGCGCGTTCGCTCACTGCTCACCGAGCTCGGCATCGACGCGTCGTCGATCAGCTGATCCCGACGACGATCGACATGGCGAACCGAGTCAGTCGCGAGGAGGCGTCTTCGGCGGATCGATCTGGAACACCGCGCGCTGCGTTCCGATCGCCGGGCCGTCGAGCAGCATGCGCAGCTGGCGACCGACGGGCACCGCGAAGATCAGCTGTCCGGTGCGGATCGCTCCGGGCGAGAACCTGCTGTCGAGCCCGCTCGGGTGCCCCGGGACGG
>JALYLU010000558.1 GCA_030774075.1 Actinomycetota bacterium
GGCGCCGGCGGTGATCACGACCGCGTTCGTAAGTCCGCTCACCACGACCGGAGTCGACGAGTCAATGACGCTGCCGTTGCCCAGCTGGCCGTTGCCGTTGGCGCCCCAGCATTTGGCGGTCCCGTTCGCCAACATCGCGCACGTGTGGTTGGCGCCGGCACTGATCGCGACCGCAGTCACGAGGCCGCTCACTTCGACCAGGGTCGATGAGTCGGTCGTGGTGCTGTTCCCCAGCTGGCCGTTGGCGTTGGCGCCCCAGCATCGGGTGACGCCGTACGCGTGCAACGCACACGAATGCTGATCGCCCGCCGTGATCGCGACCGCGTTGGCGAGGTACCTCACCACGACCGGGGTCGACGCGTTGTTCGTCGTGCCGTTACCCAACTGGCCTTTGGCGTTGTTGCCCCAGCATTTCGCGGCCGCGTTCCCCAACAATGCACACGAATGGCTGTCGCCCGCCGAGATCGCGACCCCACGGCCACCCAATGCCAGGCCGTTCACGACCACTGGGATCGACGAGCTGGTCGTGGTGCCATCCCCCAACTGGCCGTCGCCGTTGTAGCCCCAACACCTCGCGGTCCCCTTCGCCAACAACGCACATGCATGGTTGTAGCCCACCGAGATCGCCACCGCGTTGACGAGGCCGCTCACGACAACCGGACTCGACGAGTCGGTCTGGGTGCCGTTCCCCAACTGGCCGTTGCCGTTGGCGCCCCAGCATCGGGCACTCCCGTCCGCCGACACCGCACACGAATTGGAGAGGCCCGCGGTAATCGCGACCGCGTTGGTCACGCCGCTCACCGCCACCGGGGTCAACGCGTCGGTCTGGGTGCCGTTCCCCAACTGGCCGTCGGCGTTGTTGCCCCAGCATTTGGCGGTCCCGTCCGCCAACACCGCACACACATTGCTGTCGCCTGCGGTGATCGCGACCGCGTTGTTGAGGCCGCTCACCGCCACCGGGGTCGACGCGTCGGTACTCGTGCCGGTCCCCAACTGACCGTACATGTTCTCGCCCCAGCACCGGGCGGTCCCGTCCGCCAACACCGCACACGAATAGCCGCGACCCGCGGCTATCGCGACCGCGTTGGTCAGGCCACTCACCACCACCGGAGTCGACGAGCTGGTGTTGGTGCCGTTCCCCAACTCGCCCGAGGCGTTCTGGCCCCAGCATTTGACGGTCCCGTCCGCCAACACCGCACACGAATGGAACCAACCCGCTGCGATCGCGACCGCGTTGGTCAGGCCGAACACCACGACCGGGGTCGACGTACCGGACGTGGTGCCGTTCCCCAACTCGCCGTCGAGGTTGTAGCCCCAACAGTTGGCCCGCCCGTTCGACAGCACCGTACACGAATGGGTGAGACCGGCTGTGATCGCGACCGCGTAGGTCAGACCGCTCACCACGACCGGGATCGACGAGCTGGTCGTGGTGCCGTTCCCCAACTGACCGCGTAGGTTCCAGCCCCAACATTTGGCGGTCCCGTTCGACAGCAACGCACACGAATGGAAGGCGCCGGCCGCGATCGCGGGCCTGGCCGCCCCGGCGCTCGCAGGTTGCGCGACTGCACCAGCAGGAGCGATGTTGTACACCAACCCAGCAGCCACCAACGCCAATGTCATGGCGATGCGCGCCATTGCGGAGCGGCGATCGCTTCGACTGACACGTCCGTGCGCGACCGAGCATTGCCTCGGGGCAACGCTCATGGCACACCCCCTCTTGCCATCGTGTTGCGTCCTCACGCGACCTTACGCCGACCGGGCCGTCCGCGACAGAGGACTCACGCTTGCTCCCTGTGCGACACTGGAAGCCAGGTTTCCTACGCCGCCCTACGAACACGGGGCACGATGATGGTGCCGCAGTCCTACTTTGTTTACGGCCTTTTCGTCGGCATTGTCGCCGGCGTGGCGGGCGCGGCGATCCTCTGGCTGTGGGTCAGACTGGCACGGGCGTCGGGCGCGCTCGCGAATCGACGTGGTTACCCGCGTTTCGCCGGTGTCGCGGCCGGCCTTCTCACCGGTCCACTCGCGATCGCCACCTTCGCGCTGCTCCCGCCGAGACGGGGCGTGCATCACCGCGCGTAGCGGCGCGCAAGCGAGATCGGAGGACCAGTTCCTCAGGGTCGTCGAACTGCGCACACGCGTACGGGTTCGCCGATTCCCTTGAGCATGCGCCGTCGCGCTCGCCCGAACGCCACGCCCGGAAGGTCGCCGACCTCCTCGCGAATCGCAGTCGTCGCGAGTACCTCGCCGCCGTCGGCGACCTCGGTGACGCGCGCCGCGATGTTCACCACATGGCCGACGACGTCGTGGTCGCGTTGCACGCGCACTTCACCCGTGTGCAAGCCGACGCGCATGCGCAGTGGGTCGGGTTGCACCTCGAGCAGCTCGAGTCCCGCGAGCACTGCCGCTTCGGCACTCGTGAAGGTCAAGAGGAGCCCATCGCCGAGGGACTTCACGGTGCGACCGCCTCGGCTGCGCACGATCGGCCCGACGGCGCGCTGATGACGGGCGAGTAGCTGGCTCGCGCCGTCGTCGCCGTACTCGGCCGTGAAGCTCGTAAAGCCTTCGAGGTCGGTGAACGCGACGGTCAGGACGTCGAGCATCCCTTCGTCCGCCACGTCTTCGGCGCCGGCCGACAACACCTGGATCGCCGACAATCCGAGCGCGGCCAGCGTCGAAGGCCGTTGTTCGACGGTGCTTTCCAGCAGTCGTTCGAGCACATCGACCGGCCGCGCGGCGGTGAAGGGCTCCTCGCCCGGACGTTCGAGCCACTCGCGCCGGACGAGACCGAGCTCGATGGCCTTGGCCATGCGATCGGGATCGCGTTGCAACAGATCGGCGATGCTGACGGCGGCCGTACGACGAAGCCGATTGACCGCATCCGCGCCAGCGCGGCGCGCGTCACCGGGGCGCACGGGCACAGTCGCTCAGCCCTCGTTCACGTCGCGCGGCACCAATCCACGACCCTAGGACGAATCGTCAAACGGATCTAGGACGCCTCACGCTCTGTCTGCTGCGCTCGTTCCAAGTCGCAGCTATGGATCGGGCGGCTGCAGTCGTAGATCACCAGCCCGCCAGGCCCGTACTCGATGCATAACCCCGACCTATGCGCATCTGAAATCGCGATGGGCGCCCGGCAGCACGGGCACCGCATCGTTCGCACACGTAACCATCGCGCCGATGACCCGGAAAAACGCGGATGAGCGGCTCACGAGTTCCGACTGACAGGCCCGACGCCAACGCCGTCGAACCCACCATGTCGCGCGACATTCTCGGTGGTCATCGACGCATTACTCTCCGCGTGCACTCCTCTACCGTAAGGAAGATCGCACCATCGCACTTGACGTGTTGTCCAACGGCCGCATAGAGGCGGCCAACGGCGGGAACAAGTCGTGTGCCATGGGAACCCTCTGACCTGTGGCCTCCCACCCCCCACCGAGGAGGTGCCCCGGCCGCTGGGTTCTTCCCGGGGCACCTTCTCGCGTATGGCAGACCGACGCGGCCGGCCGTCCGGAGTTTTCGCGAGCACGCTGAGGG